>JALEHU010000113.1 GCA_022770365.1 Blautia sp.
ACCGGTTTTGCCTGTGGATGGTCACCAAGTTTGGTGTGGTCACCTGTTAAAAGCAGCAGGTTTTCGATTCCGAACATTGCTGCACTTAAAAGATCGGACTCCAGAGCGATACGGTTCCTGTCACGGCAGGTCATCTGGAAAATAGGGGTCAACCCTTCATCTTTCAGAGCCTTGCAGGTAGCCAGAGAACCAAGACGCATAACAGAAGACTGATTATCTGTTACATTCACTGCCGTAATGCCGCTCAGATAAGTCTTTGCTTCTTCCAGCATATGTTCAATATGAAATCCTTTTGGCGGTCCCACTTCCGCAGTAACTACAAATTCACCACGTTCAAATGCTTCTGTAATTTTCATTATACATTGCTCCTAATCATTATAAATTTGTAATTATTCAGTAACTTCATAATTACCGCTTGGCGATACAGATCCCGGTCAGGGATATCATGTCCGCTTCACGATACTGCCTGCTGAATAGTTACATGTACTTAACAGTTTCCTTGTACTGTCTGTATCAACAGACATATTATTTCGATACCTCAGCATCTGTTGCAAAATTACGCAGCTGTGTCGGACATTTGATCAGATCCAGACGTCCGATCTGTTCAAGGCGTCTGTAAATGCGTTCCCATCCGCATTCCATATTGCTGTCCACTTCACATTTGCCATTCTTGGAACCGCCGCACTGTCCGTTCACCAGACTCTTGGAACATGCAGTAATCGGGCAGATTCCGCCGGTCAGGTTCAGATAACATTCTCCGCACTGGTCACAATCATATTCCAGCGGTGTCACACCCTGGAATCCGGGCAGAGGATATGTATCGCAGGCTGCACATACCTTTTTGTCTTCAAATCTCTCCGCAACTGTCTGAACACCGACACCACAGGAAAATACCACGATGACATCGGCAGCATCGATCTCACTCATATGCTTCTCAAGACGAAGTTCCAGATTTTCAGTATTACAGATATAATCTGTTGTAATAATTCCAGTCACTTTCCCGTCAGCAGCTAATTCTTTCTGAAGCTCTACAGCTTCCTTTTCCGGGAAATGAACTTCCTTGCATCCCTGGCAGTTAATGATGAAAGCTTTTTTGTCGCCCACCAGTGATACGATAGTTTCCTTGGCTTTTAAATCGGTAATTAACATATCACTTCATCTCCCTTATTGCATTCTTACCTGCTTTGATCTTTGTTACAAGCGGAATCTTGGAGGAACAGATAAATTCACAGGACCGGCATTCCACACAATCCATGATATTCATCTCTTTCATACCCGTCCAGTTCTTCTCATCCGCATATTTCGCAAAGTACAGCGGGGAAAGTTCCATCGGACAGACATCCACACAGCGTCCGCATTTGATACACGGCTGTTCTTTGGTCTGATCTGTATCAATGGCAATAATACCATTGGAACCTTTCATCATTGGAACGTTCAGATCTGAGAGAGCAAATCCCATCATAGGTCCACCCATCTTGATCATCACATCATCATCCGTTACACCGCCGCAGTAGTCAATCAGTTCTTTTACGCTGGTACCGATCTTCACGATGAAGTTGCCCGGTTTCTGAATCTTTTCACCGGTTACGGTTGCCACACGCTCGATCAGGGGCATACCCGTCCGGATCGCGTCGGAAATAGCCTTGACAGTACTGATATTGTCCACGATCACACCTACATCTGCAGGCAGACCACCGCGCGGTACCTGTCTTCCCATGACACGTTTGATCAGGGTCTTCTCAGCACCTTCCGGATATTTGGTTCTTACTTCAACAACGTCCATATCTTCGATGTCTGCAACCTTTGCACGCATCAGTTCAATGGCATCCGGTTTGTTATCCTCGATAACGATCAGGCCTTTTTCTGCGCCTGTGGTCTTCAGGATTGCTCTGAGACCAAAGATGATATCGTCTGCAAATTCCAGAAGTACTCTGTGGTCTGCAGTCAGAAGCGGTTCACACTCGCAGCCGTTCAGAAGAATGGTATCTACCGGCTTCGCAGGTTTCAGTTTGACACATGTCGGGAATCCGGCACCGCCCATACCTACGATTCCTGCCTCACGGACAATATCGATGATTTCATCCGGTGTAAGGCTGTCAAGATCTTTATTCGGTTTTACAGATTCGTGCAGAGTATCTTTTCCATCTGATTCAATGACCACAGCCATCACTTCGCTGCCTCTTGTCGCATGCATACGCGGCTCGACTGCAACGACTGTTCCGCTGACGCTGGAATGAACAGGAGCACTGATAAAGCCTGCTGCTTCACCAATCTTCTGTCCGACTTTAACTGTATCGCCAACCTGAACGATCGGATTGGCCGGAGCTCCCAGATGCTGTGACATGGAAATCACAACGGTCTTCGGTTCCGGGAATCTTTCCAGAGCGATATGCTCGCTGTATTCTTTGCGTTCTGAAGGATGAACGCCGCCGTAATAGCCGTCCAGTCTGTTGTCACGGATAGAATTCACGTATTCCTGAATCACTTTCACATTGACCTTGGAATAATCACGCAGCTGTACCGGCTGATGTAAAAATTCTTCCAGACGTCCCTGTTTCTCCAGTCTTCTGTAAATATTCTCCCATGCACAGTCTTTCTCGCCATCCACTTCACATTTGCCGTTCTTCGCACCGCCGCACTGTCCATTCACCAGACTCTTGGAGCAGTCCACGATCGGGCAGATACCGCCGGTGATATTCAGATAACACTGTGCACATGCATCACAGCTCTTCTTCGTAAGAGCCATACCGTGATGTCCTCTGTAATTCAGTGAATTGCTGGCAGCAATGACAGGCTTGCCTGCCAGATCAGCAACTGTCTGAATTCCCAGACCACAGGAAATGACAACCACGTTCTCCGTACCTTCCGGGATCAGATCCTGTAATTTTTTCCCGGTGTGCATCTTATTGCACAGGAAGTCAAATTTCGCACTGCCGGTGATCGTTTTGCCCTGTTCGGCGGCGATTTTCTCAAACTCACCGCAATCCGGTTCGTCAATCGTTTCAAATTCCTTAAAGCATTTGTTACAGGCAACAACGAACAGGTTGTCCTTACCGGCTAATAATGACACGAGTTCGTCTGTCTCTTTCAGCTTATACTTGGTATAGTTCTCCAATTGCTCACCTTCCTTGATAAAATTGGTTTACAAACCTTATCGCTGTCTGCTTTTTCTGCTTTTTCTCCCTCCGCACTTTTTAAAGAAAAAACAGGAAAAAGAAGGCAGCTAAGTTCTGCAATTAATACGTCTTTAAGTATATCACACGTTAGCTATATTATCCAGTGCAAACATATTATTTTCCTGAAAAATATACATATTGCGCAAAAAAATCTCACACTTCCAGAAGCTCCATCAGCTCTTCTTTGCTCATGCTGCCAAGATTTCCGCCTTCCCCGCTGATCACCTGATCTGCCAGGTCTTTCTTCTTTTCCTGCAGCTTCTGAATTTTCTCCTCGATGGTCTGTCTTGCGATCAGCTTATAAACCGTTACCTTCTTCGTCTGTCCGATCCGGTGCGCGCGGTCTGTCGCCTGATTCTGTGCTGCAAGGTTCCACCACGGATCATAATGAATGACCACATCTGCACCTGTCAGATTCAGTCCCACACCTCCTGCTTTCAGTGAGATCAGAAATACCGGTACAGAACCTCCGTTAAATTCTTTTACCAGTTCCAGTCTCTGCTCCTTGGACGTACTTCCTGTGATCACAAAATACGGAATATCCAGCCCTTTCAGTTCTCTCTGAAGAATTTCCAGCATGGAAGTAAACTGAGAAAATACCAGAATCCGGTGTCCGCCGTCCATAGCACTCTGAATCAGATCCAGACATGCTTCCAGTTTGGAGGTTTCCCCTTTATAGTTTTCAAAACAAAGCGACGGATCACAGCAGATCTGACGCAGCCTTGTGAGCTCAGCCAGTACTTTCAGCTTATTTTTATTGAAATCTTCCGAATTCTGACGTGCAAGCATTTCTTTCATATGCACCACCTGTCCGTCATAAAGCTTTTGCTGTGTATCTCCCAGACGGACATAACGGTACTCTTCCAGTTTTTCCGGAAGATCCTTCAGAACATTTTCTTTCAGCCTTCGCAGAATAAACGGTCCTGTCATTTTCTGCAGCCGCTGCATGGCTTTTTCATCATTGTTCCTGACGATCGGGGTTTCTATTTCTTTTCGGAACACATCATATCCATACAGAAATCCCGGCATCAGATAGTCAAAAATACTCCACAGCTCACTCAGCCTGTTTTCGATTGGTGTTCCTGTCAGAGCATAACGCGTCCTGCTTTTGATTACTTTGACCGCTTTTGCAGCGGCTGTTGTATGATTTTTGATGTACTGCGCTTCGTCTATGACCTCATAGGAAAATTCCCTGTCCTCATAGAACGCAATATCTCTTTTCAGAAGATCGTAGGAAGTCACCAGAACATCATACTGCTGATAATCGCTGATTTTTTTCTGTCTTTCTTCCTGGTTTCCGGTAATGAGGGTAAATTTCAGCTGCGGGGCAAACTTTTCGAACTCTGCTCCCCAGTTGAATACCAGAGATGCAGGAGTCACGACCAGAGATGTACCCTCTCTGCCTTCTTCTTTTGCTGCAAGCATGACGGCGATCACCTGAAGAGTTTTTCCCAGTCCCATATCATCTGCAAGTATCCCTCCGAACTGCCATGCTTCCAGTGTGCGCAGCCATTTATATCCGTCTTTCTGATATCTGCGCATCTGTCTGGAAAGAGAAGCCGGTTCTTCAAAATCTGCATCTTTCACTGTTTTAAAGCCTTTTACTACTTCTTTGAAATGGCTGTCACGGCTGCTTGTGACACTGTCGTGTTCCTCCAGAAGCTTATCCAGATACAGAGTACGATACACCGGAAGCTTCATTTTTCCCTTCAGAAGTTCTTTATCCTTGAGGTTCATCGCTTCCGTAAGTTCTGCCAGCATCTCAAGAGAAGGCTCCTCCAGATCCACAAAAGAACCGTTTTTCAGACGATAGTATTTCTGCTTTCTGCGGTAGCTCTTCAGAATATCCAGAAGTTCTGCCGCCGGCACATCTTCTGTGGAAACATTCAGTTCCAGAAGTCCTGCTGACAGGGACACACCTACCGTTACTTTTACTTTATTCACACTGTGATATCCAAGGAACCGTTTTGTACACCGCACCTCGCCAAGTTCCATCAAATGTTCTGTTCCCTGTTTCATAAGACGGTAAATAGTTTCCTCGTCTTTTCCGCAGCGGAGCTCATCCTCTTCCCAGACGATTTCCGGGAACCACAAATTGGCATAATACAGGATTTCCTCTTCCTTATGCATATCCCGGAAAGGCTCTGTATTTCCGGTCTGGCCCCGTCCGACGCCTTCCACCACCGAGCACTCTCTGTCACCGTAAACCGCATACACTCTGCATACGGCATCTTCCTCGACCATATCCAGGTAAAAAATATAATGGGCCTCCGGCAGCACATAAGACCGGAATTTCTCCGGCTGCGTTTCTTTAATTTCCGCAATTTCCTGAAGCTGTGGAAAAACGCGGAGATAAAACTCGGAAATCCGATTTCTGCCCACATGGAAAGAAAAACAGTCATTTTCCGCCATATTTGCCAGAGGCTCTGCTTTTTCCAGGAAAGCCTGTTCTGCTCTGTTCAAATGTCCATCACTGATATAATAAGCGGCATCCGTCCCGTAAAAAAGTTCCGGAAAACGCCCTTCTACTTTGATTCCGTGAAACTCCTGATTTCCCGGAATCATATCTTCCGATATCCGTATGGACAGCTTTGGATTATTTTCTGCACAGGTCAGCATCTGCTTCTTTATACCGCTGTCTTTATCCTCAAATTCAATTGCACCGTCTCCAAGACTCTCATAAAATTCGTCCAGCCTCCATCCATACACTTCAAGAGAAGAGCCTACACTTGCCTTCTCTCTTCCGTAATAATAACGGGAAGCATACAGTCTGTGCTGAAATTCCGATTCCTCCCGGACAATTTTGCTGATAAAACGGATCCAGCGTCTTCCCTCGTCTGTAAAGTTTTCCGGAGCATGATTGAATTCTGTACTGGTGCCGTAAACATCATTGCTGGAATTTCTCACATTCTCACAAAACGTATCCAGCTTTTTTATCACAAATAATTTACTTTCTCCCACTTTAAAAGAAACTGTAAGCGTTCCGTCTTTTCTGATCAGGCGCGGTACCAGCCGGAGACTTTCTGCCTTCCCATCCGTATGTGCCATCACTGTGTTGGTTCTCTTGGTTTCAAAAGCCGTCAACAGCCAGTTGCCCTCAGCATCTGTTGCGTCACCAATATTATGCTCTTTCAGATAGTTTTCCAGAATGCTCAATGCTCCTGCTTTATAAGGACAATTCGTTTTCGACGGATCATACAGAGCATAATAATCATTACGGCAGTTTTTACACTGACACTGAAACGACAGAACTTTTGTTCTGTTAAATAAAATTCTTATGGGAAATTCCCGTTTCTGCTCATATCCGGAAGCGTCCATCTGGCCTTTACGCTCGGAACTGCGCCCGTCAAATCCGGACCATATTTTCTTCAGGACCACTTTGCCCTGGCTGCAGTATTTTTTTCCTTCTGCAGTGATATTTGGGGATATTTTTACAGAATTGCTGATCGCTGAGCCGTTAAAATACCGGTAATCCACCAGTTTCTGTTCCGCATGCACGAAACCGGAATTCTCTTCCTGGTCACCATCCTCATCCCAGGAACCGCCCAGAATCGTATAATCATTTTTTCGCTTTTCCGCTTCCCGGCGTCTGTTCTCCTCTTCCAGCAGTTTTTCCTGTTCTCGTTTCTTCATTTCTTCATTCAATCGAAGTTCCTCTTCTTTCTCCTTTTTTTCACGGGCAATACGCCTTTTCTCTTCTGCTGCACGTTTCTTTTCTTCTGCGATGCGGCGCTGTTCCTCCTGTTTTCTGCGCAGTTCCTGTTCTTCCAGTTCTCTTTGCCGCTTCTCTGCACGGCGGCGGGCTTCCTCCGCTTTTTCCTGCCGGATTTTTTCCCTGCGTGCTTCTTCTGCGGCACGCTTCTCATATTCTATGCGGGCAGCTTCTTCTGCACGGCGCTTCTGTTCTTCCTTCTTGCGTGCCTGCTCTGCTTTTCTCTGTTCACGGGCAAGTCTGCGGGCGGCACGGTCTTCTTCCAGACGTTTCTGCTCCTCCGCTTCTTTTCGTTTTTCCTCCGCTTCTTTTTCTTTCCGTTCTGCTGCGGCCTTCTTCTCTTCCTCACGCCGCAGCTTCTCCGCCTGTTTTTCAGCGCGCTGGCGCTTCTTTTCTTCCTGCTGGTTTTTCTGCTCTTCCTGCTGGCGCTTTCGTTCTTCCCTCTGGCGCTTCTTCTGTTTCTTTTCTTCTTCAGCCCGGGCTTCTTCCTGACGGAGCTCCTCATCCATTTTCTGCCATTTTTCGAGGACTTCTTCCTCCTTTACGCCATTCTCTTTTGCCTCTTTCGCAGCTTCCACCGCATACATCAGAGCCGCCATATGCTCACAGTTTCTGCCGGCTCTGGAAGCCGGACATCTGCAGCTCATACGCCATACTCCGGAATCCGTCTTTCTCGCCGACACTTCTATCCTTTCTCTTGTAAGAACAGCCGCCGTAAATCCTTTTTCTGTTTCCTTCAGATCCGCAACTTTATGATTTAAAAAGAGCATCCTGCCCCTGTTCAAAACATCCTCAATAAATTTTGATTCCCATTCGTACATCGGATTATCCTCAATTTCTCCTGACTAATTTCTTTTGATAAACCATTCCATTTTCCACATTATATTCTTTTTTCAAGGACGCTTCAATAAAAAAGCCAAAATCACCATCGAAACCACATATTTTTTCTCCATGATTTTCAAATTTCTGTTGTCCCGATAAATCATCTCGTTCACAATAATACTTTTTTCAAACTTTTCATGGGATGTTCTTATTGATTTTCTTTACCACGGTGCTATAATACTTTACAAGGAAGCATAGTTCAGCCGGGATGAGCGTTCGCCTCACACGCAAAAGGTCAGGAGTTCGAATCTCATATGCTCTATCATAATATATCTCCGAACTTTTTTCAGGTTCGGAGTTTTTCATTATCAAAAATTACAATAGACAGGGGAAAAATAAATGAGCGTGAATCATAATTCAAATTCAGTAAATCTGCAGAATAAAAAAATCGCCGTCATCGGCATCGGCGGCGTTGGAGGATATCTTG
>JALEHU010000117.1 GCA_022770365.1 Blautia sp.
AAAGCAAAGAAACGCAGCAAAAAGAATATGTACCTCAGCTTTGATGAGTGGAATGTCTGGTATCATTCCAATGCCACTGAGGATGATTACAGAGAGAACCATCCATGGGAAGTGGCACCGCCGATTCTGGAGGATATCTATGATTTTGAGGACGCACTCCTGGTGGGCCTGATGCTGATTGTGCTTCTGCGCAATTCTGACAGAGTGAAGGTAGCCTGCCTTGCCCAGCTTGTCAATGTCATTGCTCCGATCATGACAGACAGAAACGGCGGATCTTCCTGGAAGCAGACGATTTTTTACCCGTTTATGCATGCGTCCAGATACGGACGTGGTACCGCGCTTCTTCCTGTCATTGATTCTCCTGTCCATGCAACGAAAGAACACGGAGATGTCACAGACGTGGAAGCCATTGCCGTACATAACGAGGAAAAAGGCGAAGTCACGATTTTTGCAGTCAACAGAAATCTGGAGGAGGATGTGGTCCTCACCACGGATATCCGAAGCTTTGAGGGATATCAGGTTGCAGAACACATTGTGCTGGAGAGCGATGACCTGAAGGCAGAGAACAGCGCGGAAAAGCAGAATGTTGCACCTGTTTCAGTAGATAGAACAACGATGGATGGAGGCATCCTCACCAGCATGCTGCATAAGGCATCCTGGAATGTGATCCGGCTTGTACGCAGATAAGAGGTCAAATCTGGCAAAGGTATTATTCAGACCATTCGTTTTTCCAGTTTTCGAATATACAGATAGTAGGCGATGCACAGAGGCACACATGCCCCCAGCCATGCCAGCGGGTTTGCAGTACATGCACCTGCGAAGCCAAAGTGCTGTGCGAGAAACAGAGCGGCTACGGCGCGCATAATCAGCTCCATGGTTCCTGCAATGGTGGGAACAAGGCTGTTTCCAAGCCCCTGCAGAGTAAAGCGGTAAATAAACAGCAGCGCCAGGATCCAGTAATTCATACCGGAGATGGAAAGATAAGTTTTGGCCAGTTTCAGTACTTCTGTTTCTCCTTTACCCACGAAGACAGCGGCAAGCTGGCTTCCCGCAAGGATGTTTACAGCGCCCATAATAATACTGAAGGAAACGGACATAAGGATACACTGGAAAACTCCTTTGCGGATTCGGCTGATCCTGCCTGCACCATAGTTCTGTGCGGAATAAGTCGCCATGGCGGATCCCATGGAATTGATGGGCATTGTGGCGATGGTGTCAATCTTCTGAGCAGCGGTATAGGCAGCGACAGCAACCGCTCCCAGACCGTTAAGTGCCGCCTGAAGAATCAGAGCCCCTATGGCAATGATGGACATCTGAAAAGCCATGGGAAGAGCAACCTTCAAATGCTGTATAATTTCATGGGAACTCAGGCGGAAATGCTTTTCGGAAACCCAGAGTGCCGGCATTTTTTTTCGGATAAATATACAGCAGCAGATACCGGAAAGAAGCTGAGAAAATACGGTAGCCACACCGGCACCGGCTACTCCCATGCGGAAAACCAGGATCAGCACGAAATCCAGTACGATATTGATACAGCATGCCAGCACAAGGAAATACAGCGGGATCCGACTATCACCAAGAGCTCGCATCATATTGGAAACCAGATTAAACAGTACCGTTGCGGAAAGTCCAAGAAAAACTACCTTCAAATATGATTCCGCATCATCAATGATTTCTGCCGGAGTGTTGAGAAGCTCCAGAGCAGGACGCGCAATAAAAAACGCGATCACGGTCAGGATCACTGTAAATCCAATAATAAAAAAGGTAAGACTTCCTGTACAGACTACTGCGGCCAGAGCGTTTACGCCGATCGTGCGTCCAACGATCACAGTGTCCGCCATGCTGTAAAACTGCTGAAAAATATTTCCCGCAATCAGCGGAAGCGCGAAAAAGAGAATCAATTTTGCCGGATTGCCTGATGTCATGTCTTTTGTCATAATAGTTATGTCCCCCTCTTGTAATCAAACGGATTATCATACACAATTTGTGAAAGAAGTCTTTCAAATATTTATGCAGATCCGTTCGGATTGTCACTCCATATTATCAAATTTATGAAAAAAAGAAATGTAATTTCTTGTTATTCGGATGTCAAATCATGTATACTTGGAAATAGAATCCTTTATCAGACGGGATGCAGATGAATGCAGGAAATTGATGCTGATAAATTGGTGAACCAGAATATGATCCAGGAGAAATTTATGTGCGAGAATTCTTTTGATATGACTTATACGGATTTAAATCCGAGATTTTTGTATTCTTATCTGCTCACCAGAACAGAGCCCAATACTGCTCATACCCATGATTCTATTGAACTTGTTGTGATCCTTAAGGGAAAAGGCAGATTCCGCATAAATGAAAGAGAATATCCGGTGGAAGAAGGAAATGTGATCCTTCTGAATCCGGGAACCGTTCATTACAGCTGCCCGGACCGGGAAGCCGGTGAGCAGCCTCTGGAATGTTATCTGGGATTTACGGATGTGGAATTTAAAAATTGTCC
>JALEHU010000120.1 GCA_022770365.1 Blautia sp.
CTCATGAGGTGTTTGATTCACTCAAGATAACTACTAGCTATCTCTCGTTTTTACTGTTTTTGAAGATTCTTCTTCGTTTTGAATGTAAAGAATTTTCGAGAATCGTATGTGTTTCACTGTTTAGTTATCAAGGTTTCTGTCTTGCGACAGCTTTATTAGACTACCACACCATTCAACATTTGTCAACAACTTTTTTCAAGTTTTTTTGAGGTTTTTCTCAACCCATGCCGTTGGTTTTCGTGGTTTCTGTCAGCTCTCGTTGACGACCTGACTACTTTATCATATATTCAGTCATCTGTCAACAATTATTTTTATTTTTCTGAAACATTCTTAAATTGTATCTTTCAGGCAAACAATTATTTCCGACAGCTCAATTAGAATACCACAATCAATACTGGCTGTCAACAACTTTTTTCATTTAGCACCATAAGAATCTCCCAATATTATTGTTTCATAATATACGATATTGCATCCTGAATCCAGTTCACATAAACCAGATCAATTCCTTGCACTTTTCCCAGGGAAGCTCTGCATACCTCCGGAAGTATCACTGTCTGAAATCCAAGTTTCCTCGCCTCGGCGACACGCTGACCCGCCATACTCACTGCACGTACTTCTCCGCTCAGACCGATTTCCCCAAAAGCCATGACAGAATCCGGAATTACAATGTCCTTGCAGCTGGATACTACCGCAAGAGAAATTCCCAAATCGATTGCCGGCTCTGTCATCTTCATTCCACCGGCAATATTTACATAAGCATCACAGGAAGCAAGATGAATCCCCACTTTCTTTTCCAGAACTGCCATAAGAAGATTCACCCTGTTAAAATCAGTTCCAACAGCTGTTCGTCTTGGTATTCCGAAATTACTCTGGCACACCAAAGCCTGTATTTCCACCAGAATCGGCCGCGTTCCCTCCATAGAACACGCCACAATAGAGCCGGAAGTATCACTAGGTTTCCCATTCAGCATAAATTCTGATGCATTTTTCACTTCTTCCAGACCGGTACTTCGCATTTCAAAAACACCGATTTCATTGGTAGATCCAAACCGGTTCTTAACCGCTCTCAGAATACGATAAGCAGCATGCCTGTCCCCTTCGAAATAGAGAACTGTATCCACCATATGCTCCAGTACCCTCGGACCTGCCACATTTCCCTCTTTTGTCACATGACCCACGATAAAGATGGAAATTCCCATTCCTTTTGCAATCTGCATCAGGACATTTGTAGACTCTCTTACCTGAGAAACACTTCCAGGTGCAGAACTGATATCTTCATGAAACATGGTCTGAATCGAATCAATAACAACTATTTCCGGTTTTTTGCGTTCGATCACTTCCCGTATCGCTTCGAGATTTGTCTCACATAAAAGCATCAGCTTCTCATTGAAAGTACCGATTCGGTTTGCACGCAGTTTGATCTGGCGCAGTGATTCTTCACCGGAAATATACAGTACAGATACACCCAGTTCTGCAAGATTCCGGCATACCTGCAAAAGAAGGGTGGATTTGCCGATACCCGGATCTCCACCCACCAATACCAGAGAACCGGGGACGATACCGCCCCCGAGCACTCTGTCAAGTTCTCCAATTTTTGTTGTCTGCCGCTCTTCTTCGGACAGGCTGATTTCCTTCAATATCACCGGTTCCTGACGCTTCTCAGGAGCTTTGCCTGTATTGGAAGAAGTTGTTTTCTTTGCAGAAACGGTTTCTTCCACGAACGTATTCCAGGCTCTGCAACCCGGACACTGCCCCATCCATTTAGCAGATTCATATCCGCATTCCTGGCAGAAATAAACAATTTTTTTGTTTTTTAACATTTCTCAATCTTCACTTCTACATCAGCGGCATTTCCCAGCTCTGCACTGAAAGAAAGCTTACCGCCAAGATTTGTTTTTACTTTGCCAGTATCAAGCCCATCGATAAACACACGATATTCTGTATCCGGCTCCATTTCCACTGTAATCTGTGCATCTTCCGCTCCTTCCACATGAAAACTCATAACAGAGCCATCCTGTTCCAGATGAAATACAGAAGTTCCGGGCACGGATTCATAAACAAACATCCCGTTCCGTTCCAGTTTGGTAATTTCTTTAAATGTTTTTACTTTATACACATCACCCTGATGCTGGAAATCTGATAATTTTGATTTCTGCGCCAGTTCATAATCCCCAAAGCTGATGCTTCCATTCTCTTCAGTACGGATGAGTTCCTTAACTACTGCCATGATCTTATGTCCTCCCTAAGACTTCTATAGTGTTTTTGTGCAATTGTCACAATCCACCCAGATAAATATAAAATTTTTCTGTTTATAAGATAAAGCAATCACACTTATTCTCACTCATAATTATATAATAAATCTGTTTTTTTGACCAGTCTCTCCCGCATATTTTATATCTTTTTAAGATT
This sequence comes from Blautia sp., assembly GCA_022770365.1. Lineage (GTDB taxonomy): Bacteria > Bacillota > Clostridia > Lachnospirales > Lachnospiraceae > Blautia_A. Next base: position 2,410 of record JALEHU010000120.1, read on the forward strand.
TCGATACTGCGTGAAAACAGATCTGTTTCTTGGTAATCTGGACAGTTACCGTGTCCCCTCTCTTAATATGGCCTTCCAGAATTTCATTTGCCATTTTATCCTCTATCTCCGTCTGAATTGCACGCCTGAGAGGTCTTGCACCATACTTACTATCGAAACCGGTCTCTGCGAGATGATCTTTCACAGCAGGTGTTACTTTCAATTGGATATTCATCTGATCAGCACAGCGTTTTTCAAGATTCTTCAAAAGAATTGTCACAATCTGTCGGATGTGCTCTTTATTCAGGGAATGGAACACCATAATCTCATCAATACGATTCAGGAACTCCGGTTTAAACATCCTTCGGACTTCTTCCATGACGCCGGCTTTCATCCGCTCGTAATCCTGCTTCTCATCCGGTTTTGATACGAACCCCAGTCTCTTTGGTTCTATAATAGCCTGCGCACCTGCATTGGAAGTCATGATAATAATTGTCTGTTTAAAATCTACTTTCCTGCCATGAGCATCTGTAATATGTCCATCATCCAGTACCTGCAGCAAAATATTAAATACATCCGGATGTGCCTTTTCAATTTCATCAAAAAGAATCACGCTATATGGATTACGACGCACTTTTTCGCTGAGCTGTCCGCCCTCATCATATCCCACATACCCCGGCGGAGAGCCAATCATCTTGGAAACACTGTGCTTCTCCATGTATTCTGACATATCTACACGGATCATTGCCTGTTCGCTTCCAAATACTGCTTCTGCGAGGGCTTTTGAAAGTTCTGTTTTGCCTACACCAGTGGGACCAAGGAATAAAAACGAGCCAATCGGCCTGTTTGGATCTTTCAGACCAACGCGGCCGCGTTTGACTGCCTGAGCAACAGCTTTTACCGCTTCTTCCTGTCCGATTACCCGCTTATGCAGTTCCCTTTCCAGATGAGCAAGCCTCTTTGTTTCCCCTTCTGTAAGTCTCTGCACTGGAATTTTTGTCCAGTCAGAAATGATATCCGCTATTGCTATCTCTGTCACCACCATTGGTTTGCGTCTGTTTTTCTTTTCCACACTCTGCTTCTGTTTTTCTAGCTTTTCCTCTGCTTCTTTCTGACGATTCTGAGCTTCTCTTGCAGCAGCGAGATCTGCATTCCTGATAGCCTCTTCTTTTAGCTTTTGAATTTTCCGGATTTCTTCTTCCAGGGCTTCCACTTCAGGGACAGTCTGATAGCCGGTCAGCCGTACCTTGGATGCCGCCTCATCAATCACATCGATTGCCTTGTCCGGAAGAAACCGGTCATTTATATAACGGACAGACATTTTTACAGCTGCTTCCAGCGCATCATCCTGGATTTTGACATTGTGATGCTTTTCATAATAAGGACGCAGTCCACGAAGAATCTCTATCGCTTCTTCTTCTGTCGGTTCTTCTACAGTGATTGGCTGAAACCGACGTTCCAGTGCTGCATCTTTCTCGATATATTTCCTGTATTCCTCCAGAGTCGTTGCACCGATCAGCTGTATTTCTCCTCTGGAAAGAGATGGCTTCAGAATATTAGATGCGTCCAGAGCGCCCTCTGCACCGCCCGCTCCAATGATTGTATGAAGTTCATCAATAAAAAGCAGGATTCCCTGGTGCTGCCTTACTTCATCTACGACGTTGCGGATTCGTTCTTCAAATTCACCCCGGTATTTGCTTCCTGCTACCATTCCGGACAAATCCAGAACAACCACCCTCTTATCTTTCACTGTATCCGGCACCATACCCGAAACGATTCTCTGCGCCAGTCCCTCTGCGATTGCAGTTTTTCCTACACCAGGTTCACCTACAAGACATGGATTATTCTTCGTCCTGCGGCTTAATATCTGAATCAGGCGGGAGATTTCCCTGTCACGGCCAATAACCGGATCCATTCTTCCTTCTGCCGCCATGGCAGTCAGATCCCGGCTGTATTGATCAAGTGTAGGTGTAGCACTGCCTTTTTTGGCTTTCATTACTCTAAGCTCCCGGAATTCCTCTGAAATAGCTTCGCTGTCCAGTCCTATAGCAGCAAGTATGCCCGCATACAATTTCTGGATATTCACACCCATCGTATGCAAAAGCCGGGTTGCCACACAGTCTGTCTCACGCAGCATAGCAAGCAGTATATGTTCTGTTCCTATAAATTCTTCCTGAAACGCTTCCGCTTCCTGCGCTGCGTCCGCAATGATTTTTTTTGCCCGCGGGCTGTAAACCAGCTCTCGTTCCATAAGATTCGTTTCCGGCGGAGCAATCAGCTTCTCCACCAGTTCCATGAGGGATTCTTCTTCGATTCCGAATTCCTCCATTACTTTGCCGGCAGTTCCCTCCGGCTCTTTGAGCAGGCCAAGTAAAATATGCTCAGTCCCAATGTAAGTGTGCCTGCAGGACTGTGCGGTTTTCTTTGCCAGAGACAGTGCCTGTTCCGCCTGTCTGGTAAATTTTTCCTGCATAATGTCCTCCTAAATCATTTCTTTTTATTCATCTTTCATCAATCAACTGTGTATTCATCAAAAATCTCATCAATCAGCTCATGCACTTCCTCTCTGCTGATATTCCGGCAACATCCACGTGCAAGTGCAACCACAAGATTTTGTTTCAGTTCTTCTTTTGCTTTGATCTTGTTCACATCAACAGCAATCACAGCACCGCGCCTGCGGTCAATAGTCACAAAGCCTTCCTGCCGAAGCAGGGAATAGGCTTTGTTTACAGTATGCATATTAATACCGATGGTATCTGCCAGCTGCCTGACAGAAGGAAGGGCATCACCTTCCTGCAGCCGTGATGTGGCAATTCCCAGAATGATCTGATTCATCAGTTGTGTATAAATGGCTTCATTACTGTTAAAATCTATTTCAATGACCATACTGTCACCTCCCGGGTAATTCTATGGGCATGTTACTGTCCACCTTTATCAAGTGTTATATACATCATAGCACATAAGTTTCACTTTGAAAACGTTTATTTTACAGACAGTGAACAGAAAATTACTTCATAAAATAAAAAAACAAAAACACCTGTTGGTTTGTGACCAGGTACCGACAGGTGCTTTATGCCAAATATTCAATTTTCGTATCTGTTCAGTACCTTCACAGATAGTGGTTTCTGAACAGTTACCAATTTTCTTTACTTTCAGCCAATGATCTTATTCAGCTGATCCTTAGATAAAATAAGATTAAATCCCATAGGATTGATAACATAATTCTCTGCCTGCTGCATCATCAGTCCAGGAAGTTTGTTAAACGGCACCTTCATCAGACGGAGCTTTTTACCTTTTGCAAATTTTTCAAATTCCATAGCATCTGTAAAGACGGGCTGGAGAATTTTGCCTTCTTTGTCATTCAGATAAGGTATATTCACTTTCTTCGGATCATCCGGATTCACATCAACTGCAAGTAGATATTCTGCCTTGCGCAGATTCACAATCAGTTCTTCTTCCAATTCTCTCATATTCCCGCGTTCTTCATTCTTGACAGGACGACGGAGTTCCTGCATGAAATAAATTGCAGAGAGCTGAAGTGTCGGATTCATCAGCGGTCTCTTGGCCGGTTCCAGTTTACTGAAATCCGCCTGTCTGGCAATCTTTTCAATTTCTACCTCTGTGCTGTCTTCTCCGTCATTCCAGACAACGGAATTAACGCCAATCGCATACAAGGTACCATAGAATCGCGGAAAGTCTTTCTTCTCATAGCGCATTCCCATAAGAAGAATCTTATCTTCCAGTTTCTTTTTGCCAAATTCTTTGATTTCTTCTTCTGTTGCAAACACCCATGCCTGGTCATTGTAACTTTCCTCATCACAGGTAACATAAGGAAGTTTCGTAGCCTGTGCATATGCCACAAAAAAGCGCTCTCTGGTCTGAAGCTGTTTTGCAGCTTCCTCAATACTTATTCCCATCTCTTTATCCTCTCTGTGTCGTTTGAAATCCGGCATGTTTCTGCACCTTCGTGCTCTTCACACGCCTCACGATACACGCCTCTGTTCTTTTACATACAGTATTATTCTATAATAAATGCAGGCAAAAGTAAAGGTCATTTCCGCAAACCGCAGAAATGACCTCACATCACAGTCTTCTTCATAACAACCAAAATTCTGTTGCTGATTATGCAGAAAACCCTTATTTTGCATTTTTATGCTTCGTCAATCGCTTTACCGATATCTTGGCGCATATACTTATTGGCAAATGTAATCCACTCAGTTGCCGCATATGCGTTCTTTCTCGCTTCTTTCAAATCACTTCCGGTAGCAGTGATCCCAAGGACACGTCCGCCATTGGTAACGATCTGTCCATTTTCATCAAATTTTGTACCGGCATGGAAACAGTAATACCCGTCTTTATCCTTAAAATTCTCAAAGCCATACATCGGGATGCCTTTTTCATATTTCACAGGATATCCTTCGCTGGCAAGCACCACACAGACTGCCGCATTGTCCTCAAACTGCAGATCGATCTGATCCAGAGTACCATTTACACATGCCTCCATCACTTCGATGATATCGTTTTTCATACGCGGAAGAACTACCTGTGCTTCCGGATCACCAAAACGGGCATTGTATTCCAGAACCTTCGGCCCGTCTGCAGTCAGCATCAGCCCGAAGAAAATAATCCCCTTAAACGGACGGCCTTCAGAAGCCATCGCATCCACTGTCGGCTGATAAATATATTTCTGGCAGAATTCATCCACTTCTTTTGTATAGAAAGGACTTGGAGAAAAAGTCCCCATACCGCCTGTATTCAGACCCTGGTCTCCGTCCATGGCACGTTTGTGGTCCTGTGCGGAAGTCATGGTCTAAATCGTCCTGCCGTCCACAACAGACAACACGGATACTTCACGTCCGGTCATAAATTCTACAATAACCAGTGTATTTCCGGCATTTCCGAATTTTTTGTCTTCCATGATCTCTTTAACACCATCTTCTGCTTCTTGGGGAGTATTACAGATCAGAACGCCCTTTCCAAGAGCAAGTCCGTCTGCTTTGAGAACGATCGGGAATTTTGCCTGAGTACGAAGATATTCCAGTGCTTTTTCCGGATCATCAAAATTCTCGTATGCAGCGGTAGGAATCTTGTATTTCTTCATCAGGTCTTTTGAAAATGCCTTGGAGCCTTCCAGAATCGCAGCGTTTTTGCGCGGACCGAATACCTTCAGGCCGCGTTCCTCAAACACATCTACAACTCCGCCTACCAGCGGGTCATCCATACCAATGATCGTCAGATCCACTGCATGATCTGCAGCAAAATCTGCCAGTTTTTCAAATTCCATTGCTCCGATATTTACACATTCCGCATATTCTGAGATCCCGGCATTACCCGGTGCACAGTAAATCTTATCCACTTTCGGGCTTTTGGCTACACTCCACGCGATGGCATGCTCTCTTCCGCCGCTTCCTACAATCAGTACTTTCATATTCTTACTCCTTTATAGAGACTTTTCCGTCTGTAACTGTTACCTTGTCATTGGCAATCAGATCAATTGCTTTCGGGAGAATTTTCCATTCTGCCTGTTCCATGACGCGCTGCTGAAGTACTTTCGGAGTATCTCCGTCCTGTACCTCCACAGCTTTCTGCAGAATAATCGGTCCTGTATCCGTGCCTGCATCCACGAAGTGCACCGTTGCACCGGTAACTTTTACACCTCTTGACAGAACACCCTCATGTACATGAAGTCCATAATAACCCACACCGCAGAATGATGGAATCAGCGATGGATGAATATTGATGATGCGGTTCGGAAAGGCTTCAACGATCATCGGAGGAATGGCAACGAGATATCCGGCCAGAACCACCAGATCCACTTTACTTTCCTGAAGTTTTCCGAGGAGTGCTTTGTGGAATTCTTCTCTGTCCGCATAGTCTTTCGGAGAAATGCATACTGCCTCGATTCCATGATTTCTGGCACGTTCCAGCGCATATGCCCCCGGGTTGTTGCTGATGACCAGTCCCACCTGCGCATTAGTAATCATTCCATTGTCTGCTGCATCCAGAATCGCCTGAAGATTCGTTCCTCCGCCGGATACCAGAACACCTAATTTCAGCATAAGGTCACTCCCTTTTCGCCTTCTTCAATACGTCCCACCACATATGGGGTATCTCCTGCTGCCTTGATTGCTTCCATTGTCTTGTCAGCATCCGCAGGATCCACTGCAAGCACCATACCAAGGCCCATATTAAAAGTATTATACATCATTTTTTCTTCAATATTTCCGGTCTTTGCGAGAAGCTTAAAGATCGGAAGCACAGGATAGCTGTCTTTCTCGATCACTGCATGAGTGCCTTCCTTCAGCATACGCGGTACGTTTTCATAGAATCCGCCGCCTGTGATATGGCTGCATGCATGAATGCGGACTCCCGCATTTTTGATGCTCTTTAATGCTTTAACATAGATTCTGGTGGGTGCAAGAAGCGCCTCTCCGAGAGTCGTTCCCAGTTCATCATAATAAGTATCCAGAGATTCTCTCGTCATCTCAAATACTTTGCGCACAAGAGAAAATCCATTGCTGTGTACACCGGTGGAAGCCATACCGATCAGCACATCGCCGGTTTTTAAGTCTTCACCTGTAATCATATCTTTTTTGTCACTGACACCAACAGCAAAACCGGCAAGATCGTACTCATCCTCCGGCATCAGCCCCGGATGCTCTGCTGTCTCACCGCCGATCAGTGCAGCATCAGACTGTACGCATCCTTCAGCAACACCTCCAACGATTGCAGCAATTTTCTCCGGATAATTTTTGCCGCATGCAATATAGTCCAGGAAAAACAGAGGTTCTCCGCCTGCACATGCAATATCATTCACACACATGGCAACAGCATCAATGCCGATGGTATCATGTTTGTCCATGATCATTGCCAGTTTTACCTTGGTTCCGCATCCGTCGGTTCCGGACAATAAAACAGGCTCTTCCATTTCTTTGATTTTAGCCAGAGAAAAAGCTCCTGAAAATCCGCCAAGACCTCCCATCACTTCTTCACGCATGGTTCTTTTTACATGCTCTTTCATCAGTTCCACGGATTTGTATCCGGCTTCAATATCTACTCCAGCGCTCTTGTAATCCATAATATCCTCCCCTTGTACTTGTAAATTTATCCAGTCTTGTTCCAGCCTTAATAAATCATCAGCTCCGAATCATCGTACAGTAGTTTAATAATTTTTGTATCCGACTTCCTGAAGACGTGCGTCCTTTGCCTCAACCTGCTCTTTCTGTTCACGGCTGTATTCTTTCAGACGCGCAAGAAGCTCCGGATCTGAAGTTGCAAGGATCTTGGCTGCAAGAAGACCTGCGTTGGCTCCGCCGTTGATGGCGACCGTAGCTACCGGGATACCGGAAGGCATCTGTACAATGGAATACAGAGAATCTCTTCCGCCAAGAGATGTTGTATGCATGGGAATTCCAATGACAGGCATCGGGAAGATTGCTGCGCACATACCCGGCAGATGAGCTGCCATTCCTGCTCCTGCAATGATCACTTTGAACCCTTTTTCTTCAGCTGTTCTTGCGTATTCGAAAAACACATCCGGTTCTCTGTGTGCAGAGATAATTTTCATTTCAAAGTCAATTCCAAGCTTTTCAAGAATATCTGCTGCTTTTTTCATAACAGGCATATCAGAGTCACTGCCCATTACAATTCCTACTTTTGCCATAACCATTCTCCTTTTGTACTTAATCGTAACCATTCTACTAAGATTCCCTTTTTCTGTCAACCAAATTGAAACAAGAAAAAAATTAGCACCGCTAACAGTTTTTGGTATTTTATGGCTGCAGCCGGTTTCACTGTCAGATCCCGTTTTCCTCAAAAGGCTGATTCAGTTCCTCAGTCCCCGGAAGAACAAAGCGTCCGTTTTCAATAATAGAAACCGTTTCCGCATTTCCTGTGAGCACACGGATGCTTCCCAGTTCTTCATATGGTATCGTAATATCCGTATGGCATCCGTAATAAGCCCTGCTGACATCCTCTTTTCGAAGAATAGAAACTTCATTGTCTCTGGCAATAATCTCTCTTCCATCCGGATTATACACAGAAACATCCTCAGCCCAGCTATAGCAGGTGTCTCCTACTGCAAAATGCGGTCCCATTTTTTCTGCGATCAGTATCGGAAGCTTGTCCGCAATCCCGTATTTCCGGGCAGCCACATAAGCAGTCGTATTAGTTCCAATGGCAAACTCTCCCATTGGCAGTTTCTCATGATGAAACAGAATATTCTCTTCTATATATTTACGGTTATCTTCTTCATTCTCAAAATTATGACAGCTGTACTCCGTGATCTTACCATCTTCAAATACAAGCTTCAGATCTTTATACTGCAGGCCTTCCAGATATACTTTTGTCACATGCAGTGTTCCGCAGGTTCCCGCAAGGACCGGAGAAGTAAAAACCTCTCCCACCGGAATATTTACATCTGCCACACAGTTTTCGAAATTCGTCTGTTTCCGTACATCCTCCAGCGTGTGAAGATGAATGCGAAGATCCGTTTCATTTTTTCCATGGCCTTTGATTTCCACCCATTCGCCGGTATCCAGTGTTTCTATAATTGTCTGCTGTATTTTTGCATACCTGTTGTAATCCAGCGTATTGATCTTAACGATCTCACGGAAAATTTCCGGATACTCTTCTCCGATCTCAGGAACCGGATACGCAATAATAGTAAAGCTTCTCTCATCACCTTTGATATAGCGGTTCACGATCTGACCGGATTCATTATTCATTTCTACCATAAGCTTCTGCTGCGCTTCTGTAAGACTCAGAGCTTCCGGCTTATTTTCCGGTGAAAAAGGTGTCTCTCCGAATGTCTCGATACATGCCGGTCCCGCATGTACGCCGGCCAGATCCTTATATTTCTCGTAAGCATTCTGCATGGAGCGAAGCTTACGTTTCACAAAATCACTGTCCATAAACAGTGCGCAATCCTGACGATGGTCATAATCATACTGCGGATTTGCCGGCGTTCCCACAAATCCGATCCGGTTCTGATTTTTTTTGTTTACCGCATGAACCGCATAACGGAAAATCACCGGCTGCAGGCCCATTTCTGCAAACTGTCGGATCGCAGCTTTTACCATACGTTCAAATCCGATAGGATAACGGATATTCACTGTTTTCTTTTTTGACAGATCTTTCCGTCCGTTGACAAATCCAATACGATAACCTTCCGTATAAGTACGGGCCATTGCTTCAATCTGTTCTTCCGGAAGAGAATTCAGAAATTCCGCTGTTTTCTTTTCATTGTCTGAAATGTATTCTCCATAATAATAGAGATAACGCAGGTCACTCAGATCTGCTTCTGTTACAATCTCTGCCGCAAAGTTCAATTGCGGATCAACGCTTTCTCTTGTACGCTGTTCCACCATATCCTGGCAGTAATCATTGGCATAGGATTTCAATATCTCTCTGAGAACTCTCACAGAAGGAATTTCCTCTCCTTCAAATGCAGAATATACTTCCAGAAACAGTTCCAGTGTGGTGGTAACATCCCACCATTTTTTTTCGAACGCAAACGCAATGCTTCCCCTGAGTTCCGCATATAAAAAGCAGAATTCCTGACCATATTCCCCGAACATTTTTGCTGCATAAGCAGGATTGCCGTAAGAATCCGCATAATTCTCAGGCAGGATATCTTTATAAAGCCTCTGATTCTGTTCTTCATGTTCCTTCAGTGACATTTCACGGCAGTTCTGCTCCAAAACTTCAGTCACAAGCCGCAAAAATGATGCTGTTTTTCGGAAGAAATCCACATATGGTTCCTGAACTTCTCTCTCCGATACGATTTCTCCGATGCGCTCCTTTGCCAGAGAATAACGTTCCATAATCCATTCGTCCACTATTATTTCTCCTCCTGCTGCATGATCACATATCATCAATAATATGTCCCAGTTCTACATGTTTATCAATCAGCGACTTCATATATTCCCAGATAACCTCCGAAGTCTCCGGAAGATGCTGATTTCTCCTGTAAATCTGACTTTTTTTCACCTGGTGTTCAGTCCAGCTCAGACCATTCGAAGCATCATTGAGAAGAAGCGGCTGGAAGTTATCCAGCAGATGAGCAAATTTTGCATCAGGTGTCGTATATGCTTCAAATTCATCCCACAGTTCCCGCAGCCATTCTCCCTGATCCGCGGGAAGCATACTGAAAATCCTGTCTGCCGCTTTATTCTCCCGTTCTTTCTGTGTTGCAGTTCCGGCAGCATCGTATGCGTAAGTATCTCCCGCGTCGATCTCCACCAGATCATGTATCAGAACCATGGGGATCACTCTGGACAGATCTGCTTCTTCATTTGAGTATTCTTTCAGAAGCACAGCCATCAGAGCCAGATGCCAGGAATGCTCCGCATCATTTTCTTTTCTTTTCCTGTCGGCAAGATAAGTCTGACGAAAAATATTTTTTACTTTATCAGCCTCTACAATAAATTCCATCTGCTTTTTTAATCGTTCCATATCCATGACCAATCACACTCCCATTAAAAAAAAGCCCAGCCATCCAACCATAACGATTCCATTAACAATGGAACCAATGATGCTGGTACGGTGAGCACAATTTTCTTCCGAAAAACTTAACAGCCCCATTATAAATCCATAAACAGAAAGCAGCATGGCAAACAGACAGATGCCGCCCACAACAAATCCGTATTCACCCTTCAGCCAAAAAGAGAGGAATACCGCAGTCACGAACAGTATCAGAGAAGCTGCCGCCAACCCGGCAGATAATTTGCCTTTTGCTGCTTCTTTCTTCTTTGCAAATGCATATCTATATCTTTTTGCCATAATATTTTCTCCTCAGATGATCGCAGATGACAAAAATCAGGTAGCCAGCCGCGGCGCCAATTGTATTCAGGATCAGGTCATCCACGTCAAAGCAGCCAACCATTGTTACAAGCTGAATGGTTTCCACACAGAGACTCAATCCAAAACCGGATAATATAATCAGAAAACTGCTGCGCATCCCGCGAAATATCACCGGCATAATCAGCCCAAAAGGAATGAAACCCAGTACATTTCCCAGAATATTGGTAAAGAGCGCAAACAACCCCAGCTGCTCCCTGTATTTCCAAAACCTCTGTATTTCCACAAAAGGAATCAGATTATATCTGTAGCTCTGTTCACTCTGAACAATACGCCCATATTCCTCAGAAAAAAACAGGAAATATACCAGAAGCAGGACATAAAGAATAAACAGGAGGATACCCATCCGCCTGATCATATGTTTTGTTTCTTCTTTCAATTGTCTCCCCTATCTAAACAGATATTTCTGCTTACACAGACATCATTCTGTCATAATGCCGATTATTCGTCAGTCTTCATCTGTGTTTACAGTCGGGAAGCCCTCCATTCACAGAAGGCTCCCCGAAAAATCCTGTATCAAAGCAAAATTTCAGATTTTCCTCTGATCAGTCTCGCTCCATTGACAATCATCATTACACCGGCAGTCACTCCTGTCACAAGAACAATAATACCAACAATTAAACTGCTCACACCGGTGCCTGACATGGTCTTATAAATTTTTTCATTCATATTGTTATTCCTCCACAGCAGTTCAGCCCGCCCGAACTGTTACAATCTTCAGGAAACTGACTTTCTGAAAAGCCGCTTTATTTACAGTTATTCTGCACCATACTGCTCATAATATGCATCAATGGCAGCTTTCAGCGTATCGTCAATGATCACTTTTCCTTTATATTCTCTGTTGTAAAGGTGTTCTACCACTTCAGCCATTGTTACAATTGCAGTCGTCTTAAGTCCGTAGTTTTCTTCAATTTCTTTCAGAGCACTTTTGGTTCCCTGGCCACGCTCCATACGGTCTACAGAGACCACAAGTCCGATCGGATTTACATCACCCTGAGCCTTGATGATCGGCAGAGTCTCCTGAATGGAAGTTCCTGCAGTAGTAACGTCCTCGATAATAACAACCTTATCACCATCCTGGATAGGACTGCCCAGAAGAATTCCCTTGTCACCGTGATCTTTTACTTCTTTACGATTGGAACAGTAACGGATATCTTTGCCGTATTCTTCACTGATCGCCATAGTTGCGGCTACAGTAAGCGGAATTCCCTTGTAAGCCGGTCCGAACAGCACATCAAAATCCAGACCGAATTTGTTCTCAATCGCTTTTGCATAGTACTGTCCAAGCTTGCGAAGCTGCGCACCGGTACGATAAAATCCGGTATTTACAAAAAACGGAGTCTTACGTCCCGATTTTGTCACAAAATCACCAAACTTCAATACATTACAGTCTATCATGAATTCTATAAATTCCTGTTTATATGCTTCCATGTTTACCTCCATTTATTGTGGCTATTTATGATCATCCGGGTCACTTCGATGTATTTGTGCCCCATGATGGTCTATTTTACCACACCGATCAGTTCATTGATATCATTAATTTTGTTTTTTTCAAGAAATTCTTCCATACCTTTTACAACTTCTTCCGTGGCACAGGGATTGAAAAAGTTTGCTGTACCCACTGAAACTGCTGTGGCACCTGCCATGATAAATTCCAACGCATCCTCGGCTGTAGCAATGCCGCCCATACCGATGATCGGCAAAGAAACTGCATTGGCTACCTGATAAACCATGCGCACTGCAATTGGTTTCACAGCCGGACCGGACATTCCTCCGGTCTTGTTTGCAAGGGCAAACGTTCTGCAGTTAATATCAATCTTCATTCCGGTCAGTGTATTAATCAGTGACAAAACATCCGCTCCGCCTGCTTCTGCTGCTTTTGCCATTTCTGTAATGTCCGTCACATTCGGACTGAGTTTCATGATGATCGGCTGTTTTGCATATTTCTTAACTTCCTTCGTGATGGCTTCCAGCGCTCTGGGATTCTGTCCAAAAGCGATTCCGCCTTCTTTGACGTTCGGGCAGGAAACGTTAATCTCCAGAAGATCCACGTTCTCATTTCCGAGACGCTCTACCACCTCACAATAGTCCTCAGCGGATCTGCCGCAGACATTCACAATGATCCTGGTATCATATTTCTGAAGAAACGGAAGATCTCTTTCACAGAAAACATCAATGCCCGGATTCTGAAGTCCGATGGCATTCAGCATACCGCTGGCTGTTTCCACAACTCTCGGGGTCGGATTACCCGGCCACGGAACATTCGCCACACCTTTTGTTACAACAGCACCAAGTCTGTTCAGATCAACAAATTCACTGTATTCCATTCCGGAACCAAATGTTCCGGAGGCAGTCATTACCGGATTCTTAAGTTCTACCCCAGCAAGTTTCACGTTCATTTTACTCATAACTCCACCTCCGTACTGAGAAATACAGGGCCGTCTTTACAGACACGCTTATTGTGCACATGAGAGTGGCTGTCGATTTCTTTGGACTTGCAGACACAGGCGAGGCAGGCACCGATACCGCAGGCCATACGCTCTTCCATGGAAATCCAGCAGGGAATTTCTTTCTCCAGGGCATACGTTTTGATTGCTCTCAGCATTGGGGCCGGACCACAGGCAAAAATCACTTCTGCATCAAGTGCATGTTCACGGATGGCATCCATAACATTGCCTTTTGTTCCTGCACTTCCATCCTCAGTGGCAACATAAACATCACCGTAAGCTTCAAATTCTTCTTTCAGAAAAAGTTCGTCACGATATCCCAGAATAATCTTTTTATCTGCATCAAGCTGTTTGGCAGTCTCAAGCATGGGAGGGATTCCGATTCCGCCGCCCATAAGGAAAACCGTTTTCCCTCTGGCTTCTTCCAGCGGAAAACCGTTTCCGAGAGGTCCCAGTGTTTCTATCGGAACATTTGCATGAAGCCTTGAAAAAGCTTCTGTTCCGGTATTCTTACCGGTTACACGGTATACAAGACGAATTCTTGAATTTTCTTTGTCAATTTCACAAATGCTGATCGGACGGGGAAGAAGCTTGCTTCCATCTCTGGTATACAGAGAAAGGAACTGTCCCGGTCTTGCACTCTGCGCGATTTTATCAGTCTGAAGCCACATACTGTAAATATCTTTTCCGATGCATTTCTGGCTGATGATTCTGCAGTTTTCTTTTGCTTTTTCGCTCATGATGCTCCTCCTAGCGTGATTCCAGCGCACCGCTGATGTCTGCGATCATATCTTCCACTGCCTTACGGGAAGCATCTGCATAATTCAGCTCACCTATGGAAGCATATTTTTCCTGTTTGTATGCGGCAATGATTCCTCTGGAAGAATTTACAATGGCACCAAGTCCGTCATCATTGAAGAAGTGTACCAGATCTGCGCCTTTACCGCCCTGTGCACCGTATCCCGGCACCAGAATAAATGTCTTCGGCATCAGTTTACGGAGAACTTTTCCCATTTCCGGGTATGTCGCACCTACTACAGCACCAATGTAGCTGTAACTGTCACCCATATGATCTTCTCCCCACTGAGCAACTTTTTCACCGACCCACTCATAAAGCGGACGTCCATCAATGATTCTGTCCTGGAATTCCCCACTGGACGGATTGGATGTCTTAACCAGAATGAAAAGGCCTTTCTTTTCCTCTTTGCACACATCTACGAAAGGTTTTACACCGTCCGTTCCAAGATAGGGATTGACAGTTGCAAAATCCTCATCAAAACCTGCATAAGATTTGTTTCCAACCTGTACTTTTCCAAGATGTCCCACCGCATATGCAGCAGAAGTAGATCCGATATCACCGCGTTTTATATCACCGATCACAACAAGATCTTTGGATTTACAGTAATCAATTGTTTTCTTATATGCCTGAAGTCCAGGGATTCCAAACTGCTCATACATGGCAATCTGAGGTTTTACAGCCGGAATCAAATCATAGGTAGCATCCACAATTCCTTTATTAAACTGCCAGATTGCTTCCGCTGCACCTTCCAGAGTCTCGCCATATTCAGCAAACGCTTTTTCCTGGATATGTTTCGGGACATAGTTCAGCATAGGATCCAGTCCTACAACAATCGGTGCATTTGTTTTACGGATTTTGTCAATCAACTTGTTAATCATGAATTCTTCCTCCTAGTGTTGTTAAGTTATTATAAATTACAGTCTACTGGAAATCATGCCCGGCAGACAGTATATTTTCATATATTATATTATTCCTGTTCAGCTTCATATACTATGGTACTGTCACAGATCGTAAAGAGTATTTTTCCTTTCACTCTGTGCCCATGGAACGGTGTATTTTTTCCTTTGGATACGAATTTGTTCTTATCAATCGTATATTCCGCATTCGGGTCAACCACAATCACATCTGCAGGATGTCCTTCCTGAAGAGTACCGCTGTCAAGGCCCAGGATTTTGGCAGGATTCAGGGACATTTTTTCAACAAGATCCATAATTGTCAGCATTCCTGTTTCCACCAGCTCTGTATAACTGATTGCAAAACTTGTTTCCAGTCCCACAATTCCAAATGCTGCTGTTTTCATGGAGCCCTCTTTATCCTTGGGGCTGTGAGGCGCATGATCTGTACTGATCACTTTGATGGCACCGTTCTTCAGTGCACGCTTCAGAGCATCCAGGTCTTTTCTGGTACGAAGGGGCGGATTCATTTTGAAGTTAGGATCATCCCGTTCAATATCATCAGAAGTGAGGGTAAAATAATGAGGACAGGTCTCAGCAGTGATCCGGTCTCCCTTTCCTGTCTCCTGTACCATCTCCATCATTTTGGCAACTGCATAAGTAGAACAATGGCAAAGATGAAGACGTGCACCTGTTTCAAAAGCCAGCAGCACATCTCTGGCTGCAATCACATCTTCCGTTGAGTTGCAGATTCCGGGAAGATTCAGACGTTTTGCATTTTCATCATCATTCATGCATCCGTTTCCACGCAGATTGATATCCTCGCAGTGAGCCAGAACAGGAACATTATGCTCTGCGGCAATTTTCATCCCTTCTCTGTAAATCCGTGTGTTCATTACAGATTTGCCGTCTTCAGAAAATGCAGGCGCACCGGCTTTAATCATTCCTTCAATATCAGCCAGTTCTTCTCCCCGCTCTCCCTTTGTAATGGCTCCGGCCTGAAGTACATGAATTCCAGAGACCTGAGCAGCCTTATTCTTCACATAATCCACCCTGTCCGGATCATCTATCACGGGTGATGTATTCGGCATCGCCACTACGGTAGTCACGCCTCCCCGGGCAGCAGCTTCGGAACCGGATTTGATATCTTCTTTATATTCCTGTCCCGGATCACGGAAATGTACATGCAAATCGATCAATCCCGGCAGAACCAGACAGCCGTCCGCCTCTATCAGGCGGTCTGTTCTCTCATTGAACTCAAGATTATCACCAATTTTTTGAATTATTCCTTCATCCAAATAAATATCACCAATTTTGTCCATTTTCGTTGCCGCATCGATCATACGGCCTCCGCGAATAAGAATACCCATAAAGCTGTTCCTCCCAGTTTTTCAGTATTTCTGTAAGCTGTTCTACATTGTTCTTTATTTTTCTTCTAATTATTCTTATCATACATCATACACGAAATCAACAATTTAATAAAGCATTTTTTCAATATTGACTGTTTTTCATTTTTTACGGGAAACAATTCAGAATCATCTTGACAATTCCAATTGTTGGCGCTATAATCAAGGCACAATCTATATTAATTGTTTATAAAATCACTAGTTTTTAGAGATTATAATATTACATAATATAGTCTGTAAAATCTGGTGATTTTTTCGTCCAGATAACTTTTCAACTTATTTTTATGGAGGTATCATCATGAACAAAGGAACTGTAAAATGGTTCAACGCAGAAAAAGGCTACGGTTTTATCACCGGT
>JALEHU010000124.1 GCA_022770365.1 Blautia sp.
TGAAAACAAGGTCAAAAAAGACTCTGAAGTGATCGGTACAGCAGAAGACCAGGCAAGAAGCATCATAGATGAAGCTTTGAAATCGGCTGAAACGAAAAAAAGAGAAGCTATGTTGGAAGTAAAGGAAGAATCTCTCCGCACCAAAAATGAACTGGAGAGAGAAACCAAGGAACGAAGAAATGAACTGCAGAAATATGAGAAGCGTGTCTTGTCCAAAGAGGAATCTGTAGATAGGAAGGCGGATGCAGTAGAGAAGCGAGAGGCAGAGTGCACAGCAAGAATTGCTGAATTGCAAAAAAGGGAAAAGAAAGTTGAAGAACTTGAACTGAAGGGAGTACAGGAACTGGAACGAGTTTCCGGTCTGACCTCCGAACAGGCAAAAGAAGAGTTACTC
The DNA here is from genome assembly GCA_022770365.1 of Blautia sp. Lineage (GTDB taxonomy): Bacteria > Bacillota > Clostridia > Lachnospirales > Lachnospiraceae > Blautia_A. The sequence goes on from JALEHU010000124.1 coordinate 395, forward strand.
AGATCTGTAGAAGATGATGTCAAGGGAGATGTGGCAAAACTCTACAAAGAACTGGAGAATCGCGCCAAGGAAGATGCTAACAAGAAAGCGAAAGAATATGTGGTCAATGCTATTCAGAAATGTGCAGTAGACCATGTATCCGAGGCAACCATTTCTGTAGTACAGCTTCCAAGTGATGAGATGAAAGGACGTATCATCGGCCGTGAAGGACGCAATATCCGTACACTTGAGACAATGACAGGTGTGGATCTTATCATTGATGATACTCCGGAAGCAGTCGTACTTTCAGGTTTTGATCCTATCCGCCGTGAAGTAGCGAGAGTGGCATTGGAGAAACTGATTGTAGATGGACGTATTCATCCGGCAAGAATTGAGGAGATGGTTGAAAAAGCTCAGAAGGAAGTGGAATCCCAGATTCGTGAAGAGGGAGAGAATGCAGCTATGGATGTAGGCGTCCATGGTATCCATCCGGAATTGCTGAAACTTCTTGGACGAATGAAATTCCGCTCCAGTTATGGACAGAATGCTTTGAAACATTCAATTGAGGTTGCCCAGCTGTCAGGACTTCTGGCTGGTGAGATTGGCGTAGATGTTCGAATCGCAAAACGTGCCGGCCTTCTCCATGACATTGGCAAATCCATTGACCATGAAGTGGAAGGATCCCATATCCAGATTGGTGTTGACTTGTGCAGAAAGTACAAGGAATCACCGATTGTCATCAATGCAGTTGCAGCGCATCATGGTGATGTGGAACCTGAGTCTTTGATCGCATGTATTGTTCAGGCAGCTGATGCGATATCAGCAGCAAGACCTGGTGCGAGAAGAGAAACTCTTGAAACTTATACGAACCGTCTGAAACAATTGGAAGATATTACCAATGAATTCAAGGGAGTAGACAAGTCCTTTGCCATTCAGGCAGGCAGAGAAATTCGAGTTATGGTTGTTCCGGAACATGTCAGTGATGCAGATATGGTTCTGCTGGCAAGAGACATTGCCAAGCAGATAGAAGCAGAGCTGGAGTATCCGGGTCAGATCAAGGTCAATGTGATCCGTGAAAGCAGGGCTGTAGATTACGCAAAATAGAGCCTTGCAGTAAGGATTGTACACCCCAGGATTTCCGATTTATAAAAAATAAACAAAGCCGTACGGATTTTCCGTACGGCTTTTTTGTATGGCAAAAAAGGATATTCGGCAGAATGTTTACTGTTTTCTTTTGTTCTATTTGGGGGTATGCGGACGTAGAATGGTACAGGGTGAAGATATGAGAAAAAGGAAAATGAAAACAGGAAGCGGAGTATTGCCGGTATGGCGATTAATGGGGACTGGTTTTTTGCTGGGAATATTGATTCCTAATGTGATCTGGAAATTGGAATGGAGACAGAAAATTCTTACGTCTGTTTATTTGCTTGGCACTTTAGGAAGAGAAGACTTAAGCGGATACGACTATCTCCTGTATGTATTAAAGATGCGTGGAAGTGTCTTTCTGATCATTGCTTTATGCGGACTCTCTGTTTTTGGTGTACCATTAGCGGTATTGGTATCGCTGATTAAGGGGATTGAGGTAGGGATGATTTTGACGATGTCTATTCTTCAGTTTGGGCTTGCCGGAGGAATTATGGGGGCAGGACTTCTTCTTCCACAGTATTTGCTGTATATTCCGGCGATCTGTTATCTTCTGTCTGCTGTTTATTTTCAGTCAGTAGAAATATGGAGAAACAAAGGCCTGTTTCCGCAGAAAATATATGGATATATAATGCATATTTTTCTGGCAGGGACGGTATATACAGCAGGGATTTTTCTTGAAGTATATTGTAATCCATGGGTGTTTCAAATGTTTACAAAAAATTCATATTTTCTCTAAAATGATCGTTTTACCAGATGTGGTAGAGGTTTACCATAATACCTCCGATATTTTGTATTTTGCCGTCGAAAAGGCTTGTTTATCAGAATTTTCTGGCGAAAAAAGGATTTGATTTTATGTAAAATAACAAGTATAATACAGATAAATTTTTGAAAAAAACTGGTTTAGGTACTTCTATATTATTACAGAAGCGGGATAAGAGAATGGAAAGAGTCATTAGAGAATTTGTTTCATATTTGCATAATACAAAAAGGACTTCTGCTAATACGGAAGTTTCTTATCAGAGAGATTTGAAGAAAGTGGTTATCTATCTGCACAACAAGGGTATTTATGATATTACTGAGGTAAGTGAGCTGGATCTTCAGGGATATATTAATGAACTGGAGCGCGAGAACTTTGCATCTTCCACCATATCCAGGAGTGTAGCTTCAATCAGAGCACTGTTTCAGTACCTGTTTAAAGAAAGCGTGATCAAAAGGGATCCGTCTGATGTATTGAAACCGCCTAAAGTAGAGAAAAAGGCGCCGGAGATATTGTCTGTAGAGGATGTGGATAAGCTCCTGAGACAGCCGGACACGACCAGTCCCAAAGGGATTCGCGATACGGCGATGCTCGAACTCCTTTATGCAACAGGAATGAGGGTCAGTGAACTGCTGCGTTTGCGAACAGATGATCTGAATCTTGATTTTGGTTATGTTAATTGCCATGACGGCAGCAAAGAACGCGTTATTCCCATTGGGAGTGTCAGCAGAAAAGCTCTGACTCAGTATATGGATAATGCAAGACCGTACTTTGTCAAAGATACAGATGAAAAAGCGCTTTTTACCAATTGCTCCGGCAAAGCCATGAGCCGTCAGGGATTCTGGAAGATGCTGAAAGGATATGCGGATGAAGCCGGTATCAAGGGTGACATTACTCCGCATACGCTGCGACATTCTTTTGCAGTACATATGCTTCAGAATGGGGCTGATGTCAAAAGCGTACAGGAAATGATGGGGCATTCCGATATTTCCACCACACAGATTTATTTAGGAATGAACATGAATAAGATGAGGGACGTTTATATGAAAGCGCATCCCCGTCATTGATTTTGAGAAGAGAAAATCTCCGGACTGCAGAACTGTGATCTGCAGAATCCGGAGATTTTTATATCATATCTTTTTTATATCATAGCTATGCTATATCGTAATCATTACTTGTCTATATACGAAAAAATCAGCATAGTTCAGCTATGTCATACAGAAGTTTTTCGGATTCCTCCCATCCGAGGCATGCGTCTGTGATGGATTTGCCATAAACATGCTCGCAGCCGATTTTCTGATTACCGGGCTCAATATAGCTCTCAATCATCAGACCTTTTACCAGTTTGTGAAGCTCCGGTTCAACCATACGGCTATGGAGAACTTCTTTGGCAATACGAACCTGCTGTTCATACTGCTTGCTGGAATTGGAGTGATTAGTATCTACGATGACTGCCGGATTTTTCAGGCTTTTCTGCTGATATTTGTCCAGGAGAAGCCGAAGGTCTTCATAATGGTAATTAGGAATAGCCTCTCCGTGTTTATTAACAGCACCACGCAGAATAGTGTGGGCAAGTTCATTCCCGGTGGTTTCAACTTCCCAGCCTCTGTATATAAAGCGATGGGCACCCTGGGCAGCGACAACGGAATTCAGCATGACGCTGAAATCACCGCTGGTGGGATTTTTCATTCCCGCTGGAACGTCCATTCCGCTGACAGTCAGGCGGTGCTGCTGGTCTTCTACAGAACGTGCTCCTACAGCAACATAGGATAAAATGTCAGAAAGGTAACGGTAATTTTCCGGATAGAGCATTTCATCTGCACATGTGAAACCACTTTCCTGGATAGCGTGGATATGCATTTTCCGGATAGCAATAAGACCGGCAAGCATGTTTGTTTTTTTCTCAGGATCTGGCTGATGAACCATGCCTTTATAGCCTTCGCCGGTAGTTCTTGGTTTATTTGTATAGACTCTTGGAATAATTAAAACTTTGTCCGCAATCTTTTCCTGAACCTTGCGGAGACGAAGCAGATAGTCGATGACAGCATCTTCATTATCAGCGGAGCAAGGTCCTATGATAGCAAGGAATTTATCAGATTTTCCGGTAAAGACATCACGGATTTCCTGGTCACGTTGTTCTTTCAGGGCCTTAATGCCTGCATCAATGGGATACTGATTGCGGATTTCTTCAGGTGTTGGTAGCTTTTTAATAAATTCGAATCCCATATTATTTCCCCTTTGCATTTCTCATGTTTTCCGCCATATTATAAACGATTCTTTGAAAATTGTCGATAGGAAATTTGCCGGCGGCTGCTGTATATGAGCCTTTTCCGGAAGAATGATACCGGACAGATTTGAAATATCAGGGGTTATGAGAAAACAGCAATGCTCTCAGATGCAGTGCTGACAGTATGGATTCACTGATCAGAATCCCGTATAAATATCCGCGGATTCCGATTTTGGGAATTACCAGGAGTACAAAAGAGATTCGGGTACATAATCCAATCACATTATGAGTGAGGCAGATTCCGGGTTTTCCAAGTCCGTTAAGAATGCTGGAAAGTGTTGTATTCAGATAAAGAAACGGACAGATAAAAGCCAGAGTCTGGATGTAATTTCCTGCTGTAGGACTTTTGAACAGAAGGATGCCAAGGGGTTTTCCAAAAAAGAAAAACAATGTCCAGCATGCAATTCCAAGAAGAAGACATCCAAAGCTTGCTTTTGATGTGACATAACGGATTCTTTTTTTGTAACCCAGAGCCTGCAGTTCTGCAATGGACGGCATGAGCATAACAGAAGCTGAATTTGTGACCGCGGAAGGAAAAAGTATCAGCGGCATAGCCATTCCCGTAAAAATACCGTAGATACTCAGAGCTTCGGAGGAATCCAGACCAAAGGCTCGCAGCTGCTGTGGTATCAGCACAACTTCAATACTGCCAAGAAGCGTGAGAAGAACCCGGTTGAGGGTAAGCGGGACAGACATATGAAAAATCTCACGCAGATTCTGTCCGGTATTTTTCTGCTTCAGCGGAGAGTAATGATTTGCCTGAAAATGCCAGCCAATACATAAAAGAGAAGTGAGGGCAGCGGCAAATTCTCCGGCGAGTGTTCCTCCAACAGCAATCACAGGAGTGATTTCTCTTCCTTCTGAAAGAAAAATGAGATAAAGAAGATAAGAGACTCCCACCCGGACAATCTGTTCTATAAGCTGGATAGCAGAAGGAATTACTGTTTTCTTCCGGGCAAAAGAGAAGCTGTTAATGCATGTATGCAGAGTTCCCAGAGGAAAACTGAAGGAAAGCAGCCTGATCAGTGATGCGGTGCGGGATTCTTTCAAAATTTGTACTGCAAAAAAATCGGCATTCCGGTAAAGAATAATAGAGATTCCGGACGATATAAGAAAAGCGTAGATTGTACCGATGGTAAATTTATCGCGGGCGTGATCTGATTTTCCAAGAGCAAAATCTCCGGCAGCCAGACGGGAAATTGCAGTCTGGATTCCGGTTGTGGAAATGGCCATAACAAGCGTCTGTACCGGCATGAGAAGCTGATAAATGCCCAGTCCCTGTGCACCAATTGCATGCGAAAGGAATATTCTATAGAAGAACCCTATCAGCTTTGTCAGCATTCCGGCACTGGTGAGGATCAGAGTTCCTTTAAAAAAAAGATTTTTTGACATAATTCCCGACCTTGCTGCCGTCATGACTCTAGTACAGTGAATAATAAATAACCAGCCATATCACTTGCCTGATTTTTCATCTGCTGCGTTGTCGTCAATCGACGATGCCACCGCATCGCCTCATTCCTCCGCCTTGCATATGAAGAAATCATTCTGCGTGATATAGCTAGTCATTTATTTTTCACTGTACTAGAAAGTAAAGAGGCAGCGAATTGCCTTCTTTTTTGCCATTATATGCGTAAAAGCGCCTTGACAGAACGTTATGTTTCTGATAAAGTACTAATAGAAATCCGACGAAAACACTAGGAATTAAAGAGGTGAGAAAATGAAACTGTCAACGAGAGCCAGATACGGGCTTCGAGCGCTGATCGATCTTGGGCTTTATTGCCAGAACGAAGCGGTTTCTATTCAGAGTATCGCAGGCAGACAGAATATTTCCGAAAGCTATCTTGAGCAGCTTATGGCCAAGTTAAAGAAGGCGGGACTTGTTGAAAGTATCAGAGGAGCCTGCGGAGGCTATCGCCTGGGAAGGCCGGCTGAGGAGATTTCGGTTGGAGATGTATTGCGTGTACTGGAAGGCGGACTTGAAGCTGTGGACTGTCCCGGAAACGGGTCAGAGGGAGATTGTGACGGTGCTGATCTGTGTGTTGCGAAATATGTCTGGAAGAGAATCAATGACAGTATTACGAATGCAGTGGATACTCTGAGTTTATATGAGCTGATAGAGGAAAGTCGGCGGATACAGAAATCCAGCAGCACAGACGGGAAGCATCCCGGGTGCAGAAGTGTTACGAAATAAATCAATGCGGTCAGGAACCGTTCATAAATAGCAGGAGGAAAAGTGATGGAAAAAATGATTTATCTGGACAATGCAGCAACAACACGGACAGCTCCGGAGGTTGTAGAGGCGATGCTGCCTTATTTTTCCGAATTGTATGGAAATCCTTCCAGTGTATACGATTTCGCGGGAAAGAGTAAAGAAGCCATAACTGGCGGAAGACAGCAGATCGCAGATGTCCTTGGCGCAAAAAAAGAAGAGATTTACTTCACAGCAGGCGGCTCTGAAGCGGACAACTGGGCTTTAAAAGCGACTTTTGAAGCATATAAATCCAAAGGAAACCATATCATTACCACAAAGATCGAGCACCATGCAATCCTTCATACATGTGAGTATCTGGAAAAGGAAAGAGGCGCACGCATTACCTATCTGGATGTGGATGAGAACGGAATGGTACGTCTGGAGGATCTGGAAAAAGCAATTACTCCCGAGACTATTCTGATTTCAGTCATGTTTGCAAATAACGAGATTGGAACTATCCAGCCGATCAAAGAAATTGGCATGATCGCAAAAGAGCATGGTATTCTTTTTCATACAGATGCTGTTCAGGCATTCTGCCAGGTGCCGATCAATGTGGACGAGTGTGGGATTGATATGCTGAGCTCCAGCGGACACAAGATCAACGGACCGAAAGGAATCGGTTTCCTTTATATCCGCAAGGGCGTAAAAATCCGTTCATTCGTCCATGGTGGAGCACAGGAAAGAAAACGCCGTGCAGGGACAGAGAACGTACCGGGTATTGTAGGATATGGTGCAGCAGCAAAGCGTGCAGCCGATTCCATGGCAGAGCGTACCGCAAAGGAGATTGAACTGAGGGATTATCTGATCGGCAGAATCACAACTGAAATTCCGTATGTGAAACTGAACGGCCATCCGCAGAAACGACTTCCCAATAATGTAAATGTCAGCTTCCAGTTCATTGAAGGCGAGTCACTGCTTCTTATGCTTGACAGCTACGGAATCTGCGGCTCAAGCGGTTCTGCATGTACATCCGGATCTCTTGATCCGTCTCATGTACTGCTGGCGATCGGATTGCCCCACGAAATTGCTCACGGTTCTCTGCGCCTTACTCTTGGTGAAGATACAACGAAAGAAGATATTGACTATACAGTTGATAAACTCAAAGAAATCGTTCAGAATCTGAGAAATATGTCACCATTGTATGAAGATTTTGTAAAAAAGATGAAATAATAATAAAAATACTATGTTTGGAGGAATAAAAGATGTATAGTGATAAAGTAATGGACCATTTTCAGCATCCCCGTAATGTGGGAGAAATCGAAGGCGCAAGCGGCGTTGGTACTGTCGGCAATGCCAAATGCGGAGATATTATGAGAATTTTTCTGGATATTGATGATGAGACACACATCATCCGTGACTGTAAGTTTAAGACCTTTGGCTGCGGTGCTGCAGTAGCAACAAGCAGTATGGCAACAGAAATGGTAAAAGGCAAAACAATTGAGGAGGCTATGCAGGTGACCAATAAGGCGGTAATGGAAGCCCTTGACGGGCTTCCACCTGTAAAAGTGCATTGTTCTCTGCTGGCAGAAGAAGCAATACATGCGGCTCTCTGGGACTATGCAGAGAAACATGGCATTGTGATCGAAGGTCTTGAAAAACCAAAGTCCGATATCCATGAGGGAGAAGAGGACGAGGAGTATTAATGAATAAAGAAAAAATAGTCGTGGGACTTTCCGGAGGTGTGGATTCCTCTGTTGCGGCATATCTTCTTAAAAAAGAAGGTTATGAAGTAATCGGAGTGACCATGGTGAATTTCCGGGGGTCGGATTCCGCAGAAGATGGAGACAAAATAGCAGGAGATGCTGCAAAAGTTGCAGAATTTCTGGGGATTGAGCATCATGTAGTGGATTTTTGTGCGGAATTTAAAGAAAATGTCATCGATTATTTCATAAAAGAATATCTTTCCGGCAGAACTCCGAATCCTTGTGTGGTTTGCAATCGTTCTATTAAATGGAAGGCTATTATAGAACAGGGCGAAAAGCTTGGCGCAAAGCTGTTGGCAACAGGCCATTATGCGCAGACAGAGCTTTTGCCGAACGGCAGATATGCTGTAAAATGTTCTGTAACATCAGCAAAAGACCAGACATATGCACTTTACGGACTGTCACAGGAACAGCTTGCCAGAACAAGAATGCCTCTGGGAGCTTATACAAAAGACGAGATACGTGCCATTGCTTCACAGATCGGGCTTCCTGTTGCGGACAAGCCTGACAGCATGGAAATCTGCTTTATACCTGATAAGGATTATGCGAAGTTTATCGAAGAGCATACGGATGTGGTCATTCCAAAAGGAAACTATGTAAATGCATCCGGAGAAATACTGGGCAGACATGAGGGAATCATCCATTATACGATCGGTCAGCGTAAAGGGCTGAATCTTGCAATGGGGCATCCTGTGTTTGTGACGGAGATCCGGCCAGAGACCAATGAAGTTGTCATTGGGGAAAATGAAGATATTCTGATACCTGCTTTGAAATGCAGTAAGCTGAACGCCATGTCTGTGCCTGAATTTACCACAGGTATGGAAGTGACAGCCAAAATACGTTATAACCATAAAGGTGCGCCTGCTGTTCTGGAGAAGACAGGAGAGGATGAGCTTCTTGTGAGATTTAGGGATCCGCAGAGAGCAATTACTCCCGGCCAGGCAGTGGTGTTTTATCAGAATGGATATGTCGCCGGCGGAGGACTGATCGACAAAGCGGTAAAAGAATCATAATGTGTGGTGGAGAGATGACAGGACTTACAAACGAACAGGTTAATCAGAGAATTGAAGAAGGACAGGTTAATGTTAACGAAAATCCGAATACCAGGACGTACAAACAGATCATACGTGAGAATACGCTGACGTTTTTTAACTTTCTGAATATTGTACTTCTTGTGCTGGTACTTCTGGTTGGCTCTTATAAGAATTCCATGTTTGTATTCATTATTATTATCAATACAGTGATTGGAATACTTCAGGAGATCCGGGCCAAAAAGACTATCGATAAGCTGGCAATACTTGCGCAGAGCAAGGTTTCCGTATTACGAGAAGGTGAGGTCAGCAGTATTTCTACAGAAGAACTGGTACTGGATGATTGCATTCTGCTGAAAACGGGGGATCAGGTTCCGGCAGACGCCAGAGTTCTGGATGGAAATCTGGAAGTAAATGAATCACTTCTTACCGGTGAAGCAGACAACCTTGCAAAAAAGACGGGAGATGAGCTGTTTTCGGGAAGCTTTGTCACGTCCGGTGAGGCATACTGTCAGGTGATTCATGTGGGCAAAGATAATTATGCCGCTCAGATCACCAGTGAGGCGAAAGAATTTAAACGCCATAATTCGGAGCTTCGCAATTCCCTGAATGCGATCCTGAAAGTGATAAGTATCATCATCGTTCCACTGGGACTTCTGCTCTTTTATAAACAGTATTACATGGTGGGGGACAGTATCAAAGATGCGGTGGTAAGCACTGTCGCAGCTGTTCTGGGTATGATCCCGGAAGGACTGGTACTGCTGACCAGCGTGGCGCTGACTCTTGGTTCTCTAGTTCTTGCACAGAAGAAGACTCTGGTACAGGAATTGTACTGTATTGAGACCCTTGCCCGTGTTGATACATTGTGCCTGGATAAAACAGGTACCATCACGGAGGGAAGCATGTGCGTGGAGCATATTCTGCCGTATGATGAGCCGGATGTAACGGATACAGTGCTTTCTGATAAGATATCTCCGGAAACGCCCGAAACTGAAATGACTGCTTCAGAAGAACCTGCCAAGACAGAAAAAGTATTTCCGGAACCGGATAAGGCGTTTGTGGAAGAAATAGAGGAAATCATGGGTAACCTGATGACTGTCCTGAAAGATGAAAATGCTACGGCTGATGCCCTGCGCAGACGATTCAGAATTAAAAAGGACCTGGCACTGAAATGTGCAATTCCGTTTTCCTCGGACAGGAAGTACAGCGGGGCATCCTTTTGCGGACAGGGAACATTTCTGATGGGAGCGGCACAGTTCCTGTTTCCAGAAGGAAATGAGACACTTATGGAACTTTGCAGCCGTTATGCAAAAAACGGGTTTCGAATTCTGGTACTTGCACATAGCGAGACAGAGGCAGAAGGTCCACAGCTCCCAGAAGGACTTACACCTATTGCACTTTTCCTTCTGACAGATGTGATCCGTGCGGAAGCACCGGATACGCTGCAGTTTTTTGACAGCCAGGGCGTGGATCTGAAGGTTATTTCAGGAGATGACCCTGTAACCGTTGCTTCTATTGCCAGAAAAGCCGGTTTAAAAAACGCAGATCGTTATGTGGATGCGACCACTCTCTATACTCAGGAGGATCTGGAACAGGCAGTCGCAGAGTGCAGTGTTTTCGGACGTGTGACTCCCCAACAGAAGAAGGCTATGGTACAGGCTCTGAAGGCCCAGGGACATACGGTTGCCATGACCGGTGACGGTGTCAACGATGTCCTGGCGCTTAAGGAAGCGGACTGCAGTGTTGCAATGGCACAGGGCAGTGATGCAGCCAAAAACATTGCGAATGTAGTACTGCTGGATTCTAATTTTGCTTCCATGCCTCATATTGTGAATCAGGGGCGGCGTGTGGTAAACAATATCCGCACAGCGGCTTCCATGTTTTTGATAAAGACAATTTTCTCCGTATGCCTTTCATTGCTGACGATCTTCTTTGGGGATGCGTATCCTTTTGAACCGATCCAGATGTCTTTGATCAGTGCGTGCGCAGTGGGAATTCCTACATTCCTTCTGGCACAGGAGAATAATTATGACAAGATCGATCATACGTTTTTGCGGCATGTGTTCATGAATGCATTTCCGGCGGCAATCACCATTACGGCATGTGTGTTTGTGATCATGGAAGTCTGTCAGGGCGTTTATTCTTCGACTGAGATGCTGAATACTGCATGCTTTCTGGTGACAGGATGGAATTATATGGCTGCTCTGAAAACCGTATATGCTCCATTGAATACCTATCGAAAGGTGATCATTTACGGAATGCAGTTCATATTTTTTACAGCTTCTGTTGTACTGCAGAATTTGCTGGCACTGGGGTCTCTGGAATATGGAATGATTGTTCTGGTATTCATTTTGATGACGTTCTCACCGATTGTAATTGAAATTATCACGAACTGGCTCAAAAAAATGTATGCCAGATCTCTGGATAAAGAAAATCCGGGGAAATTTTTCGAATTTCTTGCCCGGCTTCAGAAATAATAAGAAAAAGTGTATCGGCTTTTATGGACCGGTACACTTTTTTTATCATAGAAAACGGTTCCTCAGTTACTGATAACGGTTATAAAATCCTGTGTTCATCCTGCTGAAAGTTAAAGCCTGATGAATTCCGGCTTTCGGTTACGAAAAACAGTATAGTAGGAAAAACCGCACTGCCTGAGTACTTCTGCGGCTTTATCAAAAGAAAATGCAATTTTGTCAGGAGCGTGTGCATCTGCTCCAATGGTGATAATTTCCCCTCCGAGCTGGCGGTATCGGCGGATGATGGCTGTGCAGGGATTCGGTTCACCGAGACCATAATGATAACCGCCGGTATTCAGTTCAATCCCGATGCCTTTTGAAATCAGTCTGCGCAGAATCTCGTCCAGAATATCCTGGTAACGGTTATAGGAGTATTCCCGGTTTTTATTGGGACCATAGCGTACGACATAATCAATGTGTCCATACACATCCATTTCAGAAAAGGAAGCAATATTCTCCAGGATAGACTCAAAATATTCCATGTATGCGGAAAATTCCCTGCGCCCCCGGAAAAAATCCGGATAATAAGGATCATATCCGTGAACTGTATGAGAGGAACCGATCACAAAATCAAAAGGCGTTTCTTTCAGAAGATTGTGAAAATAATCCTCCAGATGTGTCTGAAGACCCAGTTCGATTCCGAAACGGATGTCCAGTTTATCCCGGTAAGTATCTCTCAGGGAATAAAGTTTTCCCTGATAAGACGGGATATCCAGTGAAAAATCAATATGATCCGGTGTTTCCGGATAATCGGGATCCAGATGTTCTGTAAAACAGATACCGGAAAGACCGCAGGTTATGGCTTTTTGGATCATTTCTTCCATAGAAGTGTCTGAATCTGCTGAAAAAGAGGAGTGCATATGGCAATCCCATAAAATCTGATCTGACATGGTGAAATCTCCTTAATAAATCTATATAATCATCAAGCGGCAGATATTTGAAAAAACAAAAGAACGCAGCTTTCGTCAGCATGGTCAAACCCATTATATCACAAATTTGTATTTTACATGTATTTTTTCTAAAATACTCTTGAATTTTTGTATGAAATTCGGTACAATATGCCATAGGTTGATGTTTCTTTAACAATTAAGGACACATCATAATTAACCACTTAATTCATAGGAGGAATTTTATCATGGCAGTAAAAGTTGCAATTAATGGATTTGGCCGTATCGGTCGTCTTGCATTCCGTCAGATGTTTGGAGCAGAAGGATTCGAAATCGTAGCAATCAACGATTTAACATCCCCGAAAATGCTGGCTCACTTATTAAAATATGATTC
>JALEHU010000128.1 GCA_022770365.1 Blautia sp.
AATTTTAATATGCAGTATCCAACATTGGATGTGAAGTACACGAACGTATTTCATGACCGCTTTTTAATCATTGACAGAAAAACGGCGTATCATATAGGAGCGTCGCTAAAAGATGCTGGAAAGAAGTGCTTTGGCATTAACCTGATTGAAGATGCCGGTATTATAAAAGATATTTTGCAGAGGTTGGAGTTAGAAACGGAAGAATAGAAGGGAGATGGTTCCGTTGTCCCGGAAGAACCATAAAATGATTGATGGCAAACTTCTTCAAACGGATAAGACCTGTGAATATTCCAGCACCAACGGTAGGCTGATTGTACTTGCTAGAAGAATTGGACTATGGGAGATGAAGATGCCAAGGAAATCATCACTGGATGGCAAGGATCCAAGTTTGGGAATTCGTATGTCAGCAGAAGAAAAAGAACGGTTAGTTTCGTATGCCGAAAGACATTATCAAAATACCGGTGTAAGTGGAGTGGCATTAATTCCGGAAATATGATATGCTTCAGATAACAGCAGAGTATCTATTCCTGCATATCTATTGGGAAACTATCTTTTAGTATTGACAAGAGGCTCTAAAATGATATAATGACAATATACTGACATGTCATTAAAAGGAGAGAGATCATGGCACAGAAATCCCTGAAAGGAAATGAAAAGCTGGCGAAAGCGATTAAAACAAGAAGGAATGAATTGGAGCTTACGATTGAGGAAGCCGCGTTAAGGGCCGGCGTTGGCACAAAAACATGGTGCAGATATGAAGCTGGAGAATCCATTCGCAGAGATAAGTATAAAGGAGTTTGTAAAGCGTTAAACTGGCTGAGCCTGCCAGGTGAGAACACAGGAGAAAGTTCTTTGCAGGAGATGGAGGAATATAAAAGTCATGAGGCGTGGTCAGAATATCTTGCAGACTGTTTTGGGGAAGCAGCGGCGGTTTCTTTCGTGATCGGAAGCGATATTCTGATGGATTATGTAAAAGAGGATATGGCAGAGCTTTTAAAGATGCCGAAGGGGACTCATATCGGACAGATTGGAGTTTCATATATGGCGGATATCCTGCCGCGGCAATTCTGTATGGAATATAATTATGAATTTTTATATGCATTATATGCCACTATAGTTCATTTTCGAAAAATGGCTCATTACGGTATAGAACTTGTAGCGCACAGTGTGCTTGAAGAATTAATGATGTATTTGATTGTCGAGGAATCAAGATTCCTAATGGAAAGCAGTGATTTGTCTCTTCAGGATGGTTGGGATGAGTGGGTTTTTGATGATGCAGATATCGAGACATTCCTTTATTCAGATTATTACCTGACAGAAGATGACAGTTATCATTTTAAACATTGGATGAAAGAACAGTTTTATTGCAGGCAGTGATAATTTAAGGAAAAAGCGAAAAACAACTAATCACATTTCATTAGCGTAACGGTTATGCTGTAAATCACGATAACAAAATGTTTCGGATGTAAATAATACAATTTTATTTTGACGCTTGGTTATGTATGCTATATAATGAAAGCGCTATAATATTACAATTGTCAGCGGACTATGAAATTCATCAATTTCGATTACTATATTCTGACCCACCAGGACGAAACGAAACTTCAGATTGAACCAATTACCTATTACACCTACTACAATGCCTGAACTCATCAGGAAAAAGAAAGGAACCTACACCAAATGGAACACTTCGACCCCATTCACGAGACTTCCTATCTGTCTGTCCCGAATGCACACATCTATCGTAAGATCATGCGGTGTTTTTACCGGGAATATGAGAAGATGCATTTTCAATTGTATAAAGAGGATATCTTCCAGCTTATAAAGCAGGACGAGGCTTTTGCCGATTATACCATGGAGCAGCTTGAGCCGGATCTGGAGGCACTGGTGAAGTGGAAAAATCTTACCCCGATCCAGGATCCTGGGAGAGTTTATACCATAGCCGATTACAAAAATAAACAGTACCGGTATACTATGTCTGAATATGCGGTTGAAATCGAGCGGCTGACGGTACGGCTGGAGAATATTTTTCTGGAATCGGGAAATCTGTCCACGAACTTTTTTGTGCGTCTGGAAAAAAGCCTGGAGGATGCGGAGAGCATGGAGTATGCAGGGCTGAAAACGGTCAATGAGTGGTGGAGCATGCTTCAGGAAGATTTTAAACGGCTGAATCAGAATTATCAGGATTATCTGAGAGACTTTTATTCGACGAAAACAGATCATTTGATGAAATCCGTGGAATTTGTGATCCACAAGGATAAATTTATCAAGTATCTGAATGAGTTTATACAGGAACTGCAGCACCATTCCAGACGGATCGAACAGATCCTGGTGAGGATTATGCCTGCCATGGAAAATAGTATTCTGGAGAAAGTGGTACAGAGTGAACTGGATATTCCCCATGCTCTTCTGGAGATTCATGGGAATGCGGAGCCGAGTATACGTGAAAACGTCATGGGCAAATGGAATTCTCTGAAAAACTGGTTTATCGATTTCCAGGGTCACGAGTGTGAGTGCAAAAAAGTCCTGAAAATTACAAACGATGTCATCAGAAGCATTATTCAGAATGCAGCGCTGATCGTGCAGATTCAGAACTGGGGAATCAGCAGGAAGGATGATTACCGGAAGTTCATGGAACTTTTTTTGAAATGCGGGGATCTGGAGGAAGCTCACCGGCTGTCAGCGCATGTTTTCGGAATACAGAATATACAGCATTTTAAGACAAATGAACCGCGGGAAGAAGACGCTATCAACAGCAGCGTATACGAGGAGGACCCCGCGGCATTTCTATTGAAGCCTCATACGAGAACCTACCGGGAGAAAAAGGACAGGCGTGGATTTGCAGATAAGTCTCTGGAAAAAATGATGCAGAGAGAAAGCTATCTGCGCAGTGCCAGACAGCAGAAAGAAATCGAGATGCGATATATAAAGAATAACCGGATCATCTTTTCCGAAATAGATGAAGTCATCTCAGAAGCCACAAGAAATACATTTCTGCAGTGGATCACACAGGCAAATATGAATTCACAGAAGACAGGCAGGACAGAGTATGGGCAGGAATACCGGCTGATCCGGAAAAAGGGTAACTGTGTATTAAAATGCGAAGACGGACTGCTGACCATGCCTGCATATATATTGGAGTTTAAACAACGATGAACGAAGTCAGAACACTGTTTGAAAATTTCTGGATCTGCAAGGACAGAGAGAAAGAAACCTATTATAAAGTGAAGAGGGATATCCCTAATTTTCAGAGATTTGTCAGGGAGCAGCTGGGCTGGAAGCTGATCCATACGGAAAATTTGTTAAAGCTGGAGAAGCGTCCTGCTCATGCAGAACCGTTTATGGGAATTCAGGAATTTACAGATATCAGGGATTACTGTATTTTATGCGTGGTTCTGATGTATTTGGAAGATAAAGAGGAGCAGGAGCAGTTTCTTTTGTCTGAGCTGATCGATTATGTTGAGACACAGCTGAAATCCTATATGACCATTGACTGGACTTCCTTTACCCAGAGAAAATCCCTGGTGCGTGTTCTGCAGTATATGGAAAAACTGCAGATGCTGCGGGTATACGAGGGCAGCAGTGAGGCGTTCGGTATGGAGGCCGGACAGGAAGTTCTGTATGAAAACACAGGCTATTCCAAGTACTTTGCCACCAGTTTTCCAACGGATATTTCCCGGTATGAGTCATGGGAGGATTTTGAAAAAACAGATTTTGAGGAATTTCAGCAGGACAGAGGAACCATGCGTATTAACCGCGTGTACAGGCAGCTTGCCGTATGCCCGTCGTTTTACTGGGAAGGAAACGATGATGCGGATGCGCTGTATCTGAAAAATCAGCGTCAGTGGGTTGCCAGATATCTGAATGAAAATCTGGGCGGAAATCTGGATATTTACAGAAATACCGCATTTTTGACACTGGATGCGGATGACTGTTATGGAACCGTGCATCCCAGGGATGCCATGCTTCCGGAGGCAGTGCTTCTGGTGTGCGCAAAAATTCAGGAAAAGCTGGCTGAAGGAAAACTGAAAAAGCAGGAAAATGAGTGCATTTACCTGACGAAGAAAGAATTTGCTGATCTTGTATCGGAATGCAGAACAGCATGGAAAAGTGCATGGAGCAAGGAGTTTCGTGAAATGGATGAAGAGAAGCTTCTGGGTACGATTATAGGATATATGAAAAACTGGCTGATGATCCGGTGCGATGATGAACGTATTACCGTGCTGCCTTCTGCCGGAAGGGCTGCAGGTTATTATCCGGATGACTTTAAGGGAGGAACAGAGGAATGATGGATCGTTGGAAAATGAACCGGATCGGGTTCGTGAATTTCTGGCTGTATGACGAAGAAGATTTTGAATTTGTGGATGGAAAGCTTCTCCTTCGCGGACAGAACGGATCCGGAAAATCGATTACCACCCAGAGCTTTATTCCTTTTGTGCTGGATGGAGACCGCACCCCGAGCCGTCTGGATCCTTTTGGTTCCAGTGACAGAAGAATGGAATATTACTTTTTAGGCGAAGAAGGAAAGGATGAGGCAACCGGCTATCTTTTCCTTGAATTTCTAAAAGAGGAGACCGGAGAATACCGCACTATAGGAATCGGGCAGCGGGCAAAACGCGGAAAACCCATGGATTTCTGGGGATTTATTATTCTGGATGGCCGAAGAATCGGCTATGATCTGTGGCTGTACAAAGAAGTCGGCTCCACCAGGATCCCTTATGACAAACGTGAAATGAAGGCGAAACTGGGCGAGAACAATTTTTTCACGGACAGTCAGAGCGAGTACAAAAAACATGTCAATCAGTATATTTTCGGTTTCCGAAAAGCGGAGCAGTATGAACAGTTTATCAGACTGCTCGTGAAAGTTCGTGCGCCGAAGCTTTCAAAGGAATTCAAGCCCACAAAGGTCTATGAAATCCTCAACGATTCTTTGCAGACACTGACGGACGAGGATCTGCGTGCCATGGTTGATGCCATGGAAAAAATGGATGAAATTCAGGACAGTCTGGATATGCTGAAACGTGCCTTTGCCGATGTGAAGATCATACGGAATGAGTATACACGCTATAATCAGTATATGCTTGCGAAAAAAGCCCAGGGATATCTTGCGAAAAAGCAGGAAGTGGAGACTGTACAGCACAGGCTTGATGCAAAGGAACAGGAGAAGCGTCAGATAGAGCTTGACAGGAAGTCCGCTCAGCAGCGCCTGGAGGAACTGACAGAGAAAAAGAAGCTGGCAGAGACCGAGCGCAATGGATTGCTGGATACCGATCTGGAGGAAATGGACCGCAAGCTGGAGGCCGCAAGGAAGGAAAAAAATCAGGCACTGGAGAACGAAAACCGGTGGAACAATAAAATCCAGGAATGCAAAGAGCGGATCTGGCAGGGTGAGCAGCAGCTGAAAAACCTTCAGGACCGTCTGGAACAAAGGCAGGAGAAACTGCTGGAAGAGAAGCAGGAGCTGGAGCAGCAGCAGGAAATCCTGCAGTGGGATCAGCATGAGAAGGCGATGCGGGTGATGGCAGCAGAGGAATGTGACAAGACTGATGAAATTGTGAAAAACCTGGACATGCTGAAAAATCTCATTGAGGAGTGCAAAAAGGCGATTCGACAGTACGAAGAGCTTGCAAAACAATATGATGAGGCAGCCAGAGAGCTGGAAAAACTGGGACGGCAGAAAGCAGAAGAAGAGCAAAGGCTTGACGCAGCCAGAGAACAGGCTGCGGATGCAGTCGACCAGTGGATCACGGATGTTTTTGAATTGGAAAAAAGCTCTGAAGAGTGGAATCCCCGTGAGGAGGTTCTGAAGGAAGCAGAGCAGATGATCCGCCGGTATCAGTCGGCTGCGGATGCCGGAGCTGTGCAGGAGATTTTCCGTGCGGATTATGAGCGCCAGCGTCAGAAACTGACGGATGCAAAGAGTGACCGGGAGTATGAACGGAAAATCCGCAGAGAAGCACTGGAACAGGCAAAAAAAGAGCTTGTGCTCGTTCAAAGCCAGGAGGAACTGGAGCCGGAGCGGGACGAAAATGCAGAACAAACCAGAACAGCCCTTCAGAAAGCAGGCATCACGGCAGTGCCGTTTTATAAAACGGTGGAGTTTTCCGGTGAACTGAGCGGGGCTGACTGTGCAGAAATAGAAGCTCAGCTTCAGAAAATGGGAATTCTGGATGCACTGGTAGTATCTCCTGACGATTTTTGCAGGATCCGTGAGGAATGTCCGGAGTTTCTGGATTGTGTTCTGTATGCGGAAAATGAAGGAACTTCCGGTTTTTCCGGACTGGTTTTAAGTGAAGAACTTGATGACAGGCTGAAGGAAACGGCTGCCCGGATTCTGAGCAATATTTATGAAGAGGGAGCCGGGAAGGGTGTTTCTCTTGGAAAAGACGGACGTTTCCGCCAGGGAATCCTTGCCGGAAAAGCCCGTAAAGACGGTGAGGCAGAGTTTGTCGGCCTTCTGGCGAGAAAAAAGAGAAAAGAACAGAAAATACAGGAGCTTAAGGAGAGAATCCGTGAGCTTTTGGCAGCTGTTTCAGAGGTGGAACAGGAAATCACTCAGATACAGGAGCGTCTGGAAAAACTCCAGGCGGAGTATCAGAAACTGCCGGGATTCACAGAGATCAATGCCGCTCTGGACAGGGAAAGAGACTGTGATCTGAAGCTTCTTAGGATCAGTGAAGAGTATAAAAATAAAGAAGCACAGGAGCAGAGACTGGCACAGCAGAAGAATCAGAAATATCAGATAATGCTCCAGAAGTGCAGATCCTTCCCATACGGAAGAACGGAAGAGGCGTATGAAGAAGTCAGCGATGCAATCGAGGAATACCGGAGCATCTGGCAGGAAGTGCGCACGGAATTGCTTCAGATTAGATCGGAGCGGGTAAACTGCCTGAATAAAGAAGAACAGATTGAGCGGGATGAACAGGATCTGGACGATGCTTTTGTGGAAAAACGGAATTACAGTACAAAAGTCAAAGAGTGTGATATTCGGATCAGACAGTATGAGGAGTATCTCAGCCGGCCGGAAATTGTAGAGAAGGCGAACCGCCTGAAGCAGATCAGAGAAGAACTGGACAGAATGAATAAAGAATGCAGTGAGATGAATAATTCACTTGTGCGTCTGGATGTGATGCTGAAAAATCTGCTGGATTCGATACCGGAACAGAAGGAACGCCTGCAGCAGGCAATTGCGGAAGAAACCTGTCTGAGGAAATACTTTGAGGAGGAACTTTCCCTGAAGCTTGTCATTGACAGGGAAAGCCGTACACTGCCTGAGTGTGCCGGAGAAGCTGTGAAAATGCTTCGGGAAAGCGACAGGAACAGGGAACCGTCAGATATGCTTCAGTCCCTGTATCAGGTCTATCAGCGCCATAACGGCAGCCTTACAAGCTATGGAACGGCGCTGGAGGAATGTTTCGGGGCAGTGGATGAGATTCCGGGAGCCGGAGAAAATGCGGGCATAACACGAAAGCGTGTGCGTGTCGTATCTGTATGGAATGGCAAAAAAGTATACCTGGAGGAGTTTTACGGAATATTAAAATCCTCCATCGATGAAACAGAGCTGCTGATACAGAAAAAAGACAGGGAATTGTTTGAGGATATTTTGTCCAGGACCATCAGCCAGCAGCTGACAGACAGGATCGCAGAGAGCAGGAAGTGGGTTTTGGACATGTCTCAGCTTATGAAGGAAATGGATACCTCCATGGGCTTAAGCTTTTCGCTGGACTGGAAACCGCGGAAGGCGGAGAATGACGCTGAGCTGGATACAGTGGAACTGGAGCAGATCCTGCTTCGGGACCGTGCGCTTCTGACGATGGAAGATATTGAAAAAGTTGCGGGACATTTCAGGAGCAAGATCCGTACAGAAAAACTGAAACTGGAAGAAGACGGCGGCGTGATCAATTATATGGAACTGGTGAGGGATGCTCTGGACTACCGCAGGTGGTTTGAATTTCAGATGTATTTCAGACGGGGTGAAGAACCGAGAAAGCCTCTGACCAACGCTGCGTTTAACCGTTTCAGCGGAGGAGAAAAGGCGATGGCCATGTATGTTCCTCTTTTTGCGGCAGTTAATGCCCAGTATAAAAAAGCAGAAAATAAAGACCATCCGCGCATGATCGCGCTGGACGAGGCATTTGCCGGTGTGGATGATAAAAATATCAGCAGTATGTTTGAGCTTGTTCATAAGCTTGACTTCGACTATATCATGAATTCCCAGGCTCTCTGGGGATGCTTTGAGACGGTGAAGGGGCTTCGGATCGCAGAACTGTTCCGGCCTCAGAATTCACAGACAGTTTCCGTGATTCGATATACATGGAACGGACATGAGAGGATATTGGATGTTCAATAGTAAAGAATGTGCCGGTTATTTTAAGAGCCAGGAGGCGTATCGGAGATGTTTTCTGGAACTCCGAAAGAAGTGGAAATCCTATGGAAAAGCAGCTGGAAGAATCACTCTTAGGGAGACAACAGAGGAAGAACGCCGTGCCATTGGCGGTGTGGTCGGTAAAGTATTCTATGAGAAAGATATCCGGTTTTCTGCTGCAGAATTTGAGCAGGGATTACAGAAAACACGGTTTGCACCGGTGGATCTGAAAATCGTACTGGAAGAATATTTTGGAGAAACCCTTTCCACCAATCAGGGCCAAAAACAGGAACAGCAGCAAAAGAAAAGAGAGTATCTGGAAGGACTTTGCGACTACTTTCTGGAGGAGGCAGGCAGTGAATCAGCCGCTGTATCCTGGATGCAGGAAGTGATTTTCGCGAGGAAATTCGGGTATCACATACTGCTCAGGGAATACGGAAAAGATCCTGTGCAGGCGGAAAATCTGGCCCGGAACGCAGGGCACGCACTTATGAAACTGGAATCTGCGCAGATGACGGAAAGCGAATGTCCGCTGGCTGTGTTTGCTGCCGAAATATCCGGAAATCCCCATTATTTTGATCGTGGTACTGCAGCAGGACAGCTCCTGGTTCATGCAGTCTGCTTCTGGAAAAAGGCGGAATTGCCGGAGAACGCACATCAGTGGCGGGAGCTGCTTCAGGGTGCCGGAATTGTGCCGGATAACGTGTCCAGTATGCTGCATGCCTGCGGGCTTAGAATGAAGAGGAAAGATGGCTGGCATCCGGCTTATGACGCATTCTGCACATTGAAGGAACCATATGTGATCACAATGGAGAATTTAAAGGAAATTACCGGCGTGCAGACCGTGGGAGACTGTGTATATGTGGTGGAAAACGAGATGGTTTTCACCTACCTGCTTAACAATGCCAAAGAAGAGAATCTGACACTGCTGTGTACCTCAGGGCAGCTTCGTGCTGTGGCACTGGAACTGATCAGAATGATTCTTGCTTCAGGCGTCAGAATTTATTACAGCGGGGATATTGACCCGGATGGAGTTGGAATTGCGGACAGACTGTGGCAGAAATTCGGAGATGGAATTCAGATATGGAGGATGACACCGGAAGATTATGAAAGCAGTCTTTCCGGAGAAACCATCGGAGAGATCGGTATGACGAAACTTGGAAATATCAAAAATCCTCTGCTGAGAGAGACGGCAGAGCATATGAAGGTAAGAAGATTGGCAGCATATCAGGAAAATATCCTTGAGGATCTTCTGGGAGATTTATAGGATATGCTGTTTCTGGAGCCATTCGTGTGGTGTTGTATTCAGTAAAACGGAATATCTGGTTCAAAAAAGGGAACGATTGAAAAAATCGTTCCCTTTTTGCACCATTATATTACCACAAAATCGGCAAAAATTCAAGTCTGGCAATGCTTTTTATCCGGTGTTATAATCAGTTCCCAAAACAGAAAAAGGGAATCGTTTGTTTTCGAAACAGAATAAGATCTTATCATCTTCATAATCAGTTTCTATTACAGGGAGGGATATTCATGAGCCAGGATTGGATGATTTTATTACAGAAACAGAATCAGCTGGGCAAAATAATTGAAACAAACAGAACCTCGCAGCAGTACGGACTCACTTTGAGTGAAGAGGATGCACAGCTGATTCTGAAAGAATGCGGAAACAGTCTTCGGGAGCAGAAGAGAGTGGAGTTTGGTGAGGGAATCACTCCGAAAATTATTTACGAATTCTGTGATTCAGAATACATTGATCAGAACGATTATGCTGACACAATTATCCGCCTTCAGGAAATTTTTTATTTGTATAAAAATGAAATGCAGGATGAAATCACAGATGATGAACTGCTTCACCTGATGAAGGAGCAGTTTGAAAAGGTATGCTTCGGAGATCTGGATTATCTGGAGGGAACGTGTCTTTCTGATTTTGCAAAGGCCATCAGGGCAGGGTATGGAGAATATAAAAGTACGGACGGCTATGGAGAGTATTCCAGATTCCAGGATGGAAGAGGCTGGAATTATGAATGGTATCTCGAGGCTCTGAAGGAACTCTTCTGATGGAGGTGATCGAAATTGGATTATGAAATGGAAGAGCTGGTACCGCTTGTGGGAAAACTGGCAGAAAAATACACAGGATATGAGAGCACCTCGATCACCTATGAAAAAGCGGAGCAGCTGATGGAAGCGGTAATATACTGCATCTGTGAGGGAGAACAATTTGTCCGGAATCCCCTTGCCTCTGCGCAGAAAATACCTGCACGGCAGGCCTATGAAATTGGCCTTACCTGTGTCAGGGAGAAAGTAAAAACCGCACTGGAGCTATATAATAGAATGCTGTCAGGAACGGAAATGCTGCCGGAATCGGAAATGCTGTCGGAATTTGAAATACTTCAGAAATCTGAAATAAAACAGGGATTTGATGCCTTTGAAAACCGGTGCTTTTATGATACAGTAATAAAAGGGCTGCTGGAATTTTTTAAATGGTATGACCCTGTATTTGAGCCGCAGAATACGATTCTGACATTGGATTATCCAGTACTGAAAGATCTTTCCGCGTATGCGGGAATTGACAGGATTTATGAATATATCCGGTGTATTGAACTGGAACAGCGCTTCCTGAGGATATTTCCGGGCAATCATGTAAAAACTGTACTGTACAGATATGATGATCGATACCGGTCGATGATAGAAAACATCTGTGAGATCGTTCTGACAGATACCCTTGGGCATATGATGGTCAGAAAATCATTGCAGGAGCCGATTTCCATGGAAGACTGCCGCCGGATGCAGGAACTGTTATGCCGGAAAGATGCGTGTGAGATTACTGCACTGCTGCAGAAAATGTTGAAAGCCTTTCTGGAACAGTACAGCAAAGCTGGCAGCGAATTGATGGAATATCTGGAATATTCTTTACAGAATCTTTCCATAAGGCTTAAAAATGCTGCAGAACACGGGAATATTCAGGGAATATTTTCCCATATAGGATGATGCGGGAAAGAGGAAGAAAAATTATGTGTGGACGTTATTATGTAGATGATGATACAGCCAGAGAAATTGAAAGAGTTGTCCGGGAAGTGGACGAAAAGATTCGGAGAGAACGTGCAGGAGACATCTGTCCTTCCCGGTCGGCAGCTGTGATCACCGGCAGGAAGCCGCATCTGTCTGCGGAAGCAATGACATGGGGATTTCCCCAGTATCAGAAAAAGGGGCTGCTGATCAATGCCCGGGCAGAGACTGTACTGGAACGGAAAATGTTCCGGGACAGTGTTTTGCACAGACGCTGCATCATCCCCGCAAAACAATTTTATGAGTGGGATTCGGATAAAAATAAAGTCATTTTTTTGAGAGAAAACCATCTGATCCTGTATATGGCCGGATTCTATAACCGTTTTCAGGATGAGGACCGCTTTATTATCCTGACCACCGGAGCCAATGCATCCGTGAGCCCGGTGCACCATCGAATGCCTCTGATCCTCGAAGAAAAAGAACTGGAGGAATGGGTATACGATGATGCATTCCTGGAATCTGCGCTGCGTAAAAGTCCTCCCCTCCTTGAGAGAAGACAGGAATATGAACAGCAGAGCCTGTTTTAATACGTTTAAAGGGATCTAGCGCGCTGCTGGACTTTGTTTGTGCCCATCCGGGGATAATGGAAGAAAGACATTATACACAAAAAATAAAGAATAAAACAGTGAAATATATACAAATATAATCTTGCTTTTTATTCCAAATAGGTGTAAAACATATACATCCTTTAAAAAGTTAAAGCGTTGAAGGGGACGCATCACGAGAAGATACTTGATTACAGAGAGCCGCGGTATGGTGTGAAGCGGCAGAGAGCCTTCTGTGTGACATCACCCCGGAGCTTCCTTTTGAACGCAGAAATGTCAGTAGATGAGGACGTATTCTCCGCGTTACAGGAGAGACCGTTGCATAAGACCCTGCAGGATATGACGCAGATCAGAGCAGATGTGATGAGTTAGTTTTGCAGAGGAGCGCAGAAGTGTTCTTTATGACGGTAATGAGAGGCTGCAGATGGCTGCAGCAAGCAGAGTGGTACCACGGAAAATTCCGCCTTTGCAATCCCAATGGGACTGCAGGGCGTTTTTTTATACATATTTTAACTAAAAGAAAGGGAGAGATACAATGAGTGGAATTTTAATGATGGTGATCGCCATCGTCGTACTTGGAGGTGCTTACCTTCTGTACGGACGTTATCTACAGAACAAATGGGGAATTGACCCCAAGGCAAAAACTCCTGCTTATGAATTAGAGGACGGAGTGGATTATGTACCTGCTGATACCAATGTTGTATTTGGTCATCAGTTCGCATCCATCGCCGGTGCAGGCCCGATCAACGGACCCATCCAGGCAGCGATCTTTGGCTGGCTGCCGGTTATGTTATGGATCCTCATCGGCGGTGTATTCTTCGGAGCAGTTCAGGATTTTGCTTCCATGTACGCATCTGTAAAAAACAAGGGACGTACCATTGGTTACATCATTGAAGAATATATCGGAAAATTGGGAAAGAAACTGTTCCTTTTATTCTGCTGGTTGTTTTGTATCCTGGTAATTGCTGCATTTGCAGATGTTGTTGCTGGAACTTTTAACGGATTTACAGCAGATGAAGCCGGTGTGGTTTCCAAAATAACTGCAAACGGTGCTGTTGCAACAACCTCCATGCTTTTTATTCTTGAGGCAGTTGTACTGGGAATGATTCTGAAATATGCAAAACTGAACAAATGGGTCAACACTGGAATCGCAATTGTCATGCTGATTGCGGCTGTTGCCCTCGGTCTGAAATTCCCGGTATATATGGCACGCGGAACATGGCACATTATTATTTTTGCTTACATCCTGATTGCCTGCGTAGTTCCTGTATGGGCTCTGCTTCAGCCCCGCGATTACCTGAACAGTTACCTGCTGATCTTTATGATTGTTGGCGCTGTCATCGGTGTATTTGTTGCGAATCCATCCTGCAATCTGGAAGCTTTCAATGGATTTAATGTGGACGGACAGTATCTGTTCCCGATCCTGTTTGTAACCATCGCCTGCGGAGCGGTTTCCGGTTTCCATTCTCTGGTATCTTCCGGTACTGCCTCCAAACAGGTAAAAAATGAGAAGAGCATGCTGCCTGTATCGTTCGGTGCCATGCTGATGGAAAGTATGCTGGCAATCATTGCCCTGATCGCGGTTGCATCCTTCGGAAAAGGAGAAGCAGCAGCTCAGGGTCTGACCACACAGCCACAGATTTTTGCAGGAGCTATCGCAAACTTCCTGACTGTTGCAGGTCTTCCTCATGATCTGGTATTTACCCTGATCAATCTGGCAGTTTCCGCATTCGCGCTGACTTCTCTGGATTCCGTGGCACGTGTCGGACGTCTGTCCTTCCAGGAATTCTTCATGGATGATGATGTGGATGAGAAAAACATGAGCTCGTTCTTAAAAGTTGTGACCAATAAATATTTTGCAACTGTTATTACACTGGTATTGGCATACATGCTGGCAAAAGTGGGATACGCTGAAATCTGGCCGCTGTTCGGTTCCGCTAACCAGCTGCTGTCTGTTCTTGCTCTGGTTGCCTGCGCGGTATTCCTGAAAAAGACAAAACGTCAGGGCTGTATGCTGTGGATCCCGATGGCATTCATGATGGCAGTTACTTTCACAGCACTGTCCATGACTATTGTGAAACTGTCCAAAGCATTTATGACAACCGGTCTCAGCCTTGGAAATACGCTGCAGCTGATCTTCGCTGTTCTGCTCCTGATCCTCGGTGTGATCGTTGCAGTACAGGGTATGAAGAAACTTCTGGAAAAACCTGAAGGTAAAAAAGCTGCTGCATAAATACTGAAAATGTGAAAGAAAAGTTTTCATACGCCGGAGAATAGAACAGGCAGCTGAAAACCTGATGAGGTGTAAAAAGGATTCGCAGACAAAATCTGTGGGTCCTTTTTGTGCATTTGTTGTCCGGAACTTTATACGCGCTTTTGTAATCTGGAAAATCATATTCCTTTGCAATCCGGAAAATCACATTGACAATTCCTGGTATGCATCATATAATACTTTCCATAAAGCAGAGAGAGGTGAAAAGATGAGAAGATAATCGACTTTTGTAAACATGAAAGAGTTTTATGACACATCATTCTGAGAAGCGGAATGATGGATTTTTCGTGTTGCCAAAAGTGGATTATGTTCTCATAACCTCTCTTTTTTGTGCACAGAATATGGATATCAATATGAGGTTGAATTACGGGAACAGCCCTTCTTTGGCAATGCAGATAAGGAGGCAGTGTATGGCGCAGTTAAACGTAAGCAACCTCACTTTTTATTATAAGGGAAGTTTTGATAATATATTTGAACAGGTCTCATTTTCCATTGATACCAACTGGAAGTTGGGATTTATAGGAAGAAACGGAAAGGGCAAAACTACATTTCTGAATCTGCTCCTGGGAAAATACGAGTATCAGGGAAGTATCAGTTCCAGTGTACTTTTTGATTATTTTCCCTATCAGACAGATCCGGAAGGCATGGAACGGACGGCAATGGAACTGTCAGAGACATGGAAAACGGGCTGCGAGGACTGGAAAATCATGTGTGAGCTGGACAAGCTGGGTGTGGATGCGGAGGTCCTGTACCGCCCGTTTGGAACTTTAAGCCCTGGAGAGCGGACAAAGGTGATGCTTGCTGTTTTGTTCTCCCGGGAAAACGATTTTCTTTTGATTGATGAGCCCACCAATCATCTGGATCAGAAATCAAGAGAAACTGTCAAAAAGTATCTTTCCGGCAAAAAAGGATTTATTCTGGTGTCTCATGACAGAGACCTTCTGGATGCCTGTATTGACCATGTTCTTGTCCTGAATCGAAAGACTATAGAAGTGCAGGCAGGTGATTTTTCTGTATGGTGGGAGAATAAGAACCGCAAAGATGCCTTTGCCCGGCGCGAGAATGAAAAACACAAAAAAGAAATTACGAAGCTGAAGAAAGCATCAGATAGAACCAGGGAATGGGCGGACAAAAACGAGCGGACGAAAATCGGCTTTGATCCCCTGAAAGAACCGGAACGGAACATCAGTACCCGGTCTTACATCGGGGCAAAAACGAAAAAAATGCAGAGTCGTGTGAAACAGATGGAGTACAGGATCGGAAGAGAAATCGAAGAAAAGGAAGGGCTTCTGCAGGACATTGAAGATGTGGCGGATCTGAAGATGATGCCGCAGAAATACCATAAAGAAGTGCTTGTTTCAGCAAAAGAATACGGGCTGAAGTACACGGATGCAAAGGGATATCTGTTTGAAGATCTGAATCTGGAAATCCGGCAGGGGGAGCGTGTATTTCTAAACGGTGCCAATGGGTGCGGCAAATCCAGCCTGATTAAAGTGATCTTGATCAGATGCGGAAACGCGGAAGAAGGAACAGGAAGAGATAAGCTGGAACCGGAACGGAAAAAGATATGCGCTGATACAGGGATACTCAAGGAGCATCAATGGGAAGAAAAGGGAGAACTTCGGACGGCGGCAGGATTGAAGATTTCCTATATCAGTCAGGACACTTCTTTTCTCAGGGGAAGTATCCGGGAATTCTGCGAGGAGAGAAGTCTGGATGAAAGTCTGTTTTGTTCTATTCTGCGCCAGCTTGGCATGGAACGGGTGCAGTTTGCCAAAGAAATTCAGGACTTTTCCGAAGGGCAGAAAAAGAAGGTTCTGATCGCGTCAAGTCTTCTGACACCGGCTCATCTGTACATCTGGGATGAACCGTTAAATTATATTGATGTATTTTCGAGAATGCAGATTGAGGAACTGCTCACCATGTTCCAGCCAACCATGCTGGTGGTGGAACATGATGTGAGATTTCGTGAAAAAATCGCCACCAGAGTGGTGGAAATCAGGTGAGACGGCAACTTTGCCGTGTTAGCTGCCAGAATGCCACGGCGCTGGCAGCAGCCACGTTCAGAGAATCCACACCGTGGGACATGGGAATGCACACGGTATAATCACAGTCAGCAATGGTGGAAGATGCCAGACCGTCTCCCTCTGTCCCAAGGACAATTGCGAGACGGTCTTCTGCCATAAGCTGAGGGTCATCGATGCTGACAGCGTGGTCACTTAATGCCATTGCAGCAGTTTTAAAGCCCAGCTCTTTCAGACGGTGGATTCCTGTCCGGGGATTTTCGTCGGAGCTGCTGTCGGGAGCTGAAAGATAGGTCCATGGAATCTGAAAAACAGTTCCCATGCTGACTCTGATCGCCCGGCGGTATAACGGATTGCTGCATGCGGGTGTGAGGAGCACGGCATCAATATTCAGTGCTGCGGCAGAACGGAAAATAGCTCCCACATTGGTAGGGTTCACCACATTTTCCAGAACGGCGATGCGGCGGGCATCCCGGCAGACCTCTTCCACGGACGGAAGGAGCGGGCGGCGCATGGCACAAAGTACACCCCGGGTGAGAGGAAAGCCGGTGAGCTGCTTCAGAACTTCAAAGTCCGCAGTATAGATTGGGACATCCGGGCATCTTTCAATAACGTGCTTTGCTTCGCCCATAATATGTTTGCGTTCCAGAAGGAGCGAAACAGGCTGACATCCGGCATCCAGAGCGCGCTCTACCACCTTCGGACTTTCAGCGATAAAGAGTCCTTTTTCCGGTTCATGTCGGTTGAGGAGCTGGTTTTCAGTGAGCCGGGCGTAAACATCAAGTTCCGGTGCTTCAAAATCAGTGATTTCAATAATGTTGGACATCTTTATTTCCTTTCTTTTCAGATTTGCAGGATTCAGACAGGTTATTCGGTATATCTGCTGCGGCATATCAGTTTCTCCTAAGGTTTCGTCATAGGAATCAGAACAGTGAAATAACAGACTGTCTTTCTACTATTTCTACATCCATTGTTACCTGGTCAGGAGTGTTGTTTTCCTCTCCTTTGATTTTCTTCAGGAGAAGCTGTGTAGCCAGAAGTGCTTTGCGCGGAATATTCTGGGAAATGGAGGTAAGCTTCGGGGAAGTATACTGGCATAAGCTCAAGTTATCGTATCCGATCACGGACAGATCCACAGGAACCCGCAGTCCGCCCAGACGTGCACCCTCCATGATTCCGATCGCGCAGATATCTGCGGTGGTTACCGCTGCGGTAGCTTTCAGCGACCGGGAGGCGATCTCCTTGCCTGCCGCAATACCTCCCTCATAGGATGGGGAATACGGAAAAATAAATTCTTCCCGGAATGGGATTCCGCATTCCTCCAATGCCCTGCAGTATCCCTGAAAACGGCGGGTGAGCAGGTAGTTATCTTTATAATCAGCTACAAAGGCAAT
>JALEHU010000020.1 GCA_022770365.1 Blautia sp.
CCGCAGTTAATTACCAATACATTCATGATTATTACTCTCCTAATTTTTATTATGCGGTAACTATTCAGTTACATTATGTACCAAAAACAACGAATTAATCCTGTGCCTGGCACTGTACAGCGGTGATTGCCACAACACCTACAATGTCATCTGCGGAACATCCGCGGGACAGGTCGTTTACAGGTTTTGCGATACCCTGGGTAACAGGTCCGTAAGCTTCTGCTTTTGCAAGACGCTGTGCCAGCTTGTATCCGATGTTTCCTGCATCCAGATCCGGGAAGATCAGAACGTTTGCTTTTCCTGCTACATCGCTGCCAGGTGCTTTGGAAGCGCCTACGCTCGGAACGATTGCTGCATCAAGCTGGAATTCTCCATCCAGTTTCAGATCCGGATTCTGCTCTTTTGCGATTCTGGTTGCTTCTACAACTTTGTCTACATCTGCGTGTTTTGCACTGCCCTTGGTGGAGTGAGAAAGCATAGCTACAACCGGCTCTTCCTGAACAAGAAGCTTGAAGGATTCTGCGGAGGAAGCTGCGATAGCTGCCAGTTCTTCCGGATTCGGGTTCTGAACCAGACCGGAATCACCAAATACAAATGCGCCGTTTGCGCCGTATTCACAATCCGGAACAACGATCAGGAAGAAAGCGGATACCAGTTTGGTTCCCGGTTTGGTCTTCAGAATCTGCAGACATGGTCTTAAAGTATCAGCGGTGGAATGGCAAGCGCCGGAAACCATACCGTCAGCGTCGCCCATTTTTACCATCATAACACCATAGTACAGGTACTGATTCAGAAGAATATCTTTCGCCTGCTCCGGAGTCATGCCTTTTTTCTGTCTTAATTCTACTAATTTGTCGATATAACCCTGTGTCTTATCAGAGGTTGCAGGATCCACGATCTGTGCGCCGGAAATATCATATCCGCCTTCAGCTGCGCTCTTCTTAACTGTCTCTTCGTTACCGATAAGAACTACTTTTGCAATTCCTTCTTTTAAAATTTTCTCTGTTGCATCCAGAGTTCTCATATCTTCGGTCTCCGGAAGAACGATAGTTTTTACACTAGCTCTTGCTCTGTCTTTCAGTACATCAATAAATCCCATGATTAAATGGCTCCTTTCATTTTTCGTAGCTGGTTTTATTATAACCCCTGAATCCTTGTATTTCAAGCTTTTCCATGGTAGAATATGACACAGAATCGTATTTTTTGAAGTGCAATCTACAATAAAAGTCCCGGACAGCAGACATATGTCATAGCGTGTTTACATGCTATGACATATGGATATTGGACGGGCTGACCCGTATGAACAAGAAGGCCGACAGGCCGGATTGTGAATACGGGCAGCGATTGCGGAGCACGCAGTGCGCAGTAATCGACTTTTATTGTATAAAAATGTCTGCGTCAGCAGACATCTCCATTTTAAGTCCCGGACAGCAGACATATGTCATAGCGTGTTTACACGCTATGACATATGGATATTGGACGGGCTGACTTTCAGGAGGAGCTCATGAAAACTGCAGGAATCATTGCGGAATACAATCCTTTTCATAATGGACACCAAAGACAGCTTTCTTTTGTCAGAGAACAGCTGGGAGCAGATTATATCATCGCGGTAATGAGCGGAGATTTTGTACAGAGAGGCACACCTGCCCTGCTCCCCAAGCATGTACGGGCAGAAGCCGCCCTTCGCTGCGGCGTGGACCTGGTGCTGGAGCTTCCTGTCTCTGCTTCAGGCGCCAGTGCCGAATTATTTGCCCGATGCGGTGTGGACATTCTGGATGGAATCGGTGTAACTGACGTCCTCTGTTTCGGAAGTGAAGAGGGGGAAATCCCCCTGTTTTTAAAAACGGCTGAAATCCTCCAGGCGGAACCTGAAACATACCGGAAATTGCTGAAAGGCGGGCTGAAAAGCGGTCTTTCCTTTCCTCTGGCAAGAAGCATGGCTTTATCCGCATACATGTATCAGGAAGAAATGATATCAGATCATGACGCTTATGACCAGTTTCTCACAGAACCGAATAACATTCTCGGTATTGAATACTGCAAGGCTCTGCTTCACAGAAAAAGCCGCATCCGGCCTGTCACCCTGAAGCGCATCGGAGCCGGCTATCATGAACAGGCACTTATAAAAGAAACCGCACCTTCCGCCTCCGGCATCCGCTCCTGGCTGAAGGGCAACCGTGCAGGGCATTTTACAGGAACAGCACTGAACGGATTCCTCCCGGAAGCTTCACTGAAACTGCTGATCTCATCGCAGCAGAATAACAGCCTGGTCTTTGAAAAAGATCTGGATCTCCTTCTTGCCTACTGTCTGTTTTCAGAAACACAGGAAAGCCTGTGCCAGTATCTTGATGTTTCCTCTGAACTGGCATCACGGATCATCCGGATGCGCAATCAGTATTCCGGTTTTCTGCAGTTTGCCGCTCTTTTAAAAACAAAAGAGCTTACCCAGACACGGATTCAGCGGGCACTTCTCCACATCCTTCTTCACATCCGGTCTGTTCCTGATGTTCCCGGCTATGCCCGGGTACTGGGCTTTCGAAAAAGTGCCGCACCTCTTCTTTCAGCAATAAAAAGAGAGGGAAACATCCCCCTGATTACAAAAGCCGCTGATGCATCCCGTATTCTATCGGGACAGGCATTAAGAGCTTTCGATGAAACAGTTTTTGCATCCAATATATATGGAACTCTTCTTTCAGCAAAAAATAAAAAACCTTTTGTTCATGAATATCAAAAGCCCGTCGTGATTATCTGACGGGCTTTTTTATCATTCAGTCTTTTTTTGTTTTAGAAAGTAAAATTCTGTCATTATCCAGTTCTTTTCCGGCACCGGCATTGAATTTTTCAAGAAGTCCGTCCACCGTCAGACCTTCCCGTTCTTTTCCGCTG
Organism: Blautia sp.; assembly: GCA_022770365.1. Lineage (GTDB taxonomy): Bacteria > Bacillota > Clostridia > Lachnospirales > Lachnospiraceae > Blautia_A. The sequence goes on from JALEHU010000020.1 coordinate 2,887, forward strand.
ATATCCAGCACAATATTTCCGGAATCCATCATAAGTGTACGGTTCCCCAGTTCCAGAGCAGAATGCATATTGTGTGTGATCATCAGGCAGGTAAGATGATTTTCCTCCACAATTCTCCTTGTCATATTCAGTACCTTTTCTGCTGTTCCGGGATCAAGTGCTGCTGTGTGTTCATCCAGAAGAAGGAGCTTTGGAGGAACCATGGTAGACATCAAAAGGGTAAGAGCCTGCCTCTGCCCTCCGGACAAAAGTCCCACCGGCTGATTCATCCGGTCCTCCAGGCCGATATCCAGAAGTGCCAGCTGTTCCCGAAATCTCTGTCTGTCTGCTCTTGAAATATGAGAAAGCCATCCGCCTGATCCTGCAGCAAGAGCAAGGTTCTCTTCGATACTCATTCCCGGCGCGCTTCCCCTCATTGGATCCTGATATAATCGCCCGATACTTTTTGCCCGGACATGCTGGGGCTGAAAAGTAATATCCACACCGTCCAGTACCACAGAGCCGGAATCTGTCAGGAAGTCGCCGCAGATTGCGTTAAACAACGTGGATTTCCCGGCGCCGTTGGAACCGATGATCGTGGCAAAATCGCCTTTTTCCAGATGAAGAGAAAGATCCTTGATGGCAACTTTTTCGTTGACTGTTCCGGGATTGAATGTTTTTGAGATATGATTCAGTTTCAGCATAACTCAAATTCCTCCCTTCTTATGCGTCAGTCTTCGTTTGATCTGCGGCCACTGGCTTTTGAGATACGGACCTGAAATTGCCAGTACAACAATAATGGAAGATACCAGTTTCAGCATAAATGCCGGCATATTAAATCTCAGCGCAACGGTATACACCAGACGGAAAATAACTGCACCCAGAACCATACCGACAGCTCTTTTTAAGATTCCGCCCCGTCCCATGACGGTGCCTCCGATCAGCAGTGATGCCAGGGCAATTGTTACCATACCCTGACCGATATTAATATCCACGGATTTCTGTGACTGTGCCAGCAGACAGCCGGAAAGTGCGGTAAAAGAGTTGGCAATACATAATCCGACAATCGTGGTGAATACCGGGTTGATGGAAGATGATTTTACCATATCCGCATTGTTTCCGGTTGCCCGGATAGCAAGTCCCAGCCGGGTCTTCAGGAAAAATACGAGAAAGGCTATGACACAGATTACCGCGATCAGTCCGATGATCAATTCAGTCTGTCCTGCAAAAGGCGTTTCCAAAAGCAGACCTTTCATCATGGTAAAAACAGTTGTCGTCTTATTCATGTTCAAAAGAGAAGACCCGCCCATCACAGCAATATTAATTGAGTATAAACCGGTATTTACAATAATTCCGGCAAGCAGGCTCTCCACTCCCAGCTTCGTCTGCAGGAATGCAGTGACAAATCCGGAGCAGACACCTGCCAGCATTGCCGCAATGATCGACAGGATCGGATGTCCGCTTATAGCAACTGCAGCTCCCACTGCGGCTCCCAGAGTAAAGCAGCCGTCAGTGGAAAGGTCACAGACATTTAACATGGAATAACTTAAAAACAGGGCAAGCACGGTAAGGGAGCAGATCAGACCAAGCTTCAGAGCGGTCTGTCCAAGTGCAAGTGCGGTTGTCAGTGTCACGATAATCTCCTCCATTAATTTTCCAGTTCATCAAAGCTTTCTGCAGTTGTAATTTCATTTACCTGCGTGCAGAGAGGCTCAAATGCTTTTCTGATGGTTTCAAAATCAAGTCCCAGTCCTTCACAGGTTTCTGTATTTACTGTTGCAGTACCATTGTCAAAGGTTTTCACCGGTGTTGATGCAGGATCAGCATCATTGATGAGAATGTCGGCGATCATATCTGCTGTTTCCACACCAAGATTCGCATAATCAACGCCATATCCTGCAAATGCTCCGTTAAGTGCAAAGGAATCTGCACCGGTATAGTGCGGGATGCCTGCATTGATAAATGTCTCATAGATGGAAAGTTCTGCTGTCATGATGGTATTGTCTGTTGGTGTAAAGACTGCATCCACACCATCCGCAACCAGTGCTTCTGCCGCCATCTGAACTTCATCTGTGGTCGTTCCCGTACGCTCTACATATTCAATTCCATTTTCTTCCAGATATGCTTTGGCAGCTTCAATGGCAGCTGTAGAGGAATCCTGTCCCACATCATACAGAAGACCGATCTTATCAGCATCCGGATCCGCTGCAAAAATAAGATTCATAATGGAAGCAGTATCAAGGTAGTCAGAAGTTCCGGTTATATTTGCTCCCGGTGCATCATTGGATTCTACGATTCCCGCACCCTCCGGATCAGATACAGCGGAAAATACCACCGGTGTGTCTGTACCTTCCGTTGCAGCCTGCATACGCATTGCAACAGGAGTAGCAACACCTACCATCAGATCTACACCGTCTGCCTGGAAATCAGAAATAATCTGATCCATAACGGATGCATCCGCATTACAGTTGTCATAAGAAATATCAAAGGTCACACCCTGTTCTTCTCCGATTTCGGCCAGACGGTTCTGGATGTTTTCCACGATCTGGTTCAGAGATGCATCATCAACATAATTACAGATACCTACTTTAAAATCATCGGCCATAACGGTGTTTGCCATCATCATAGATGCGATAGCAGTTACAGATGCGCATGCAAGAATTCTTTTTTTCATAGTCTTATCTCCTTTTCTCATGGCGGTTACGCATTACCACTGCGAAATTCCGCATTATTAGTTTCAAAGGATAACTGATGATTTTGTGAAGGACATTTTTGTATTCCGGAAATATTCTTGTAATTTCAGACTTTCACAGAATACAAAAAACCGTCCCAGATGATCTATCTGAGACGGTAATAATTACTTATTATCGCGGTACCACTCAACTTGGCGTATCGCCCACTTTCCAACGTACTATCATACGCTCCTGATTGATAACGGGTTCGGTTCCCGGCGTCTCCTACTGCGGCAGTTAAAGCCTCTTCAGATCCGCCCTCAAAAGTCCATTCGGCACTCTGCTCCGTGCTGCAATCACACCATCTGCAACTCTCTGTAACATCACATTGAATGCTTACTACTCTTTCTCATCGGTTTTATCCTTTATTGTTGTAAAGTGTAACACCCGAACAACGTTTTGTCAACACTTTCCTGAATATTTTTAACCAGTTTTGATACAGGGAACAAAACCGAATAGATATCTCAGTTTTTGAAGCTGTGGATCGGAGCCGGGATGCGCCCGCCTCTTTCTACAAAAGCGTCACAGGAGAACTGGTTCACCGGCATGATCGGTGCATAGCCAAGAAGTCCTCCGAATTCCACGGTTTCACCAACGTCTTTCCCGATCACCGGGATCACGCGGACGGCTGTTGTCTTCTGATTCACCATGCCAATAGCCGCCTCATCTGCAATGATTCCGGCAATTGTGGATGCTTTGGTATCTCCCGGTATCGCAATCATATCAAGTCCTACTGAGCAGACACAGGTCATGGCTTCCAGTTTCTCAATCGTCAGGGCGCCCGCATTCACCGCATCGATCATTCCCTGGTCTTCACTGACCGGAATAAATGCACCGCTTAACCCGCCTACAGCAGTCGCTGCCATAACACCGCCCTTTTTCACCTGGTCGTTCAAAAGTGCCAGAGCTGCCGTTGTTCCCGGTGCGCCTACTCTCTCAAGGCCGATCTCCTGAAGAATTTCAGCCACACTGTCACCGATCGCCGGTGTGGGTGCCAGAGATAAATCTACGATACCAAAAGGCACATTCAGGCGTTTGGATGCTTCCTGGGCAACCAGCTGTCCAACACGGGTTACCTTAAACGCCGTACGTTTGATCATTTCACAGAGTGTCTCAAAATCTGCTCCACGCACTTTCTGAAGAGCTGTTTTTACGACGCCCGGACCACTGACACCCACGTTAATGATGCAGTCTGCTTCTGTCACACCGTGAAAAGCCCCTGCCATAAACGGGTTATCATCCGGTGCATTACAGAATACCACCAACTTGGCGCAGCCGAGAGAGTCCTGTTCTCTTGTGGCTTTGGCAGTCTCAAGAACGATCTCACCCATCAGTTTCACAGCGTCCATATCAATACCTGTCTTGGTGGAACCCACATTAACAGAACTGCAGACGCGCTCTGTAACAGCCAGCGCCTGGGGAATAGAACGGATCAGAAGTTCTTCTGCCGGAGTCATTCCCTTGCTTACAAGAGCTGTATATCCGCCGATAAAGTTGACACCTACAGTTTTGGCAGCATCATCCAGCGTTCTGGCAATAGAGACAAAGTCTTCAGAACTCTTGCACGCTGCTCCGCCGATCAGTCCGATGGGCGTTACGGAAATACGCTTATTCACAATGGGAATACCGTATTCCATGGAAATCTTCTCACCGGTGCTCACCAGATCTCTGGCGCGGGTGGTGATTTTATTGTATATTTTATGATTCATTGTTTCCAGGTCACTGTCAATACAGTCCAGAAGGCTGATTCCCATGGTAATGGTACGTACATCCAGGTTTTCCTGTTCAATCATCTTGTTTGTTTCGTTTACTTCGAAAATATTAATCATAAGTCTTTCTCCCCGGAATTATTCTCTCGTTCATAACATGCCTTGACATTACATTTGCAAAATACACACTGAAATCAGATTCTGTGCATCTTGTTAAAAATATCTTCATGCTGGCAGCGGATCACTACTCCGATCTCATCTCCAAGTGCGCTGAGTTCTTTGGAAATCGTTCCGGTATCTTTGTCAGAAGCACTTGTATCTGTGACCATCATCATGTTGAAGTATCCCTGAACGATTGTCTGGGAAATATCCAGAATATTTACATTGTTCTCAGCAAGATATGTACATACTTTTGCAATGATTCCTACGGTGTCGTTTCCTACTACTGTGATAATTGTTTTCTTCATGATATTTTCCTTTCTATACAGTAATCAGTTCTGATATGCAATCCCTTTTTACCACCTGGATTTTGAAATCCCGGGACTTATACGGGTTATCGCCAAGCGTTACCTCTGAGCAGACAGTTTCATACGCCAGTTCCTCGTAATTGTTTTCCCTGCTCAGATGGCCAAGAAAAATGGCCTTCATATTGTCATGAAGCAGGCGGCACAGAAGCCTTCCTGCATTTTCATTGGACAAATGTCCGCGGTCTCCCATGATTCTCTGTTTCAGATAGTACGGATATTTTCCCACCTGAAGCATCCGGATATCATGGTTCGCCTCCAGAAGCAATGCATCCAGATTCTGGAGATTCTCAATAATGTATTCATTGTATTTCCCAAGGTCTGTGGCTATTCCCACAGACTGGTTCCCGCATTCCAGGCGGTAGCCCACAGGCTGTGCCGCATCATGGGGAATGGTAAAGGGATGGATGGTAAGATCTTTGATCTGAAAGGGCTCGTCTTCCCTGATCTCATGAAAAATCCCCACCGGAAGCTTCCCAATGCCGCCTGTGCGCTCGATCGCGTCCACTGTACCGCCTGTGGTATATATCGGAATCTGATATCTTCTGGCCATAACCCCAAGGCTTTTGATATGATCGGAATGCTCATGGGTGATCAGGATCGCATCGATGTCTCTTCCGGTCAGATCAACACTGTTTAATCCCTGTTCGATTTTTTTGCCGCTGATTCCCACATCCACCAGTACATGCGTGCATTCCGAACCTGCATATATACAGTTCCCGCTGCTTCCGCTGGCTATACTACAAAGTCTCATTTCGTCTTATCCCTTCTTCAATCTGTTCATGGGTTCTGATAAGATCGCCGTTATTTTCGATGACATAGTCAGCATGTGCACGGAAAAACTCCTCCGATGCCTGATTGTGAATGATTTTTTCCGCCCTGGCTCTTGTATAGCCCCGGCTTGCCATCAGCCTCTGAATACGGATTTCCTGATCTGTATGGATATACCAGATTTCATCGCAAAATACCTCATAATGATCCTCCAGAAGAAGTGCCGCCTCCACGACAGCAAGCTGCCTGCCGCAGCTTTTTTCTTCCTCAAGACGCCTGCGGATATATTCCTTCACTGCCGGATGGATAATTCCGTTCAGTGCAGCAAGCATCTCCCCATTACTAAATACTACATCGGAAACCCTCTTCCGGTCAATGGTTTTATCACTTTTTATTACGTCTTTTCCAAATAATTCGATAATTCTGTCATAACAGGATCCGTCCGGTTCCATAACCAGATGGCCGATTTTATCCGCCTCAATTACGCAGGCACCCAGCCGGGACTGCATATAACTGAGGACTGTGCTCTTACCGGCACCTACGCCGCCGGTGATTCCGATTGTTTTCATTTGTCAGATTTCCATTCCATGATTATTTTGCTTCGTACCAGTTTGTGCCTTCATGCATGTCTACTTCCAGCTCTACCGCGAGATGCGCAGCGCCCTTCATCTCTTCTTCAAGGATACGTGATACAGCGGCAAGTTCTTCTTTTTTTGTTTCGATCAGAAGTTCATCGTGAACCTGAAGCACCAGTCTGGATTCCAATCCTTCCTGGGCCATTCGTCCGTAAACACGGTTCATTGCGATCTTAATAATATCTGCCGCAGTTCCCTGAATAGGAGAATTCATCGCCACACGTTCTCCGAAAGAACGCTGCATGAAATTACTGGATTTCAGTTCCGGGATCGGACGTCTCCGGCCAAACATGGTAGAAACATAGCCTTTTTCTTTTCCTTCCTGTACCATACTGTCCAGAAATCCCTTGATCTTGGGATAGGTCTCAAAATATTTTTCAATATACTGCTCTGCTTCTTTTCTGGTAATACTGAGATCCTGACTGAGACCAAAGGAACTGATTCCATATACAATACCAAAATTCACAGCTTTTGCATTTCTTCTCTGCAGGGAAGTCACTTCATCAAACGGCACATGAAATACCTGCGATGCAGTCAGCCGGTGAATGTCCTGCGCTTCTTTATATGCCTGGATCAGTTTCTCATCCCCGGACATATGTGCCAGCACTCTGAGTTCGATCTGGGAATAATCCGCATCCACAAACACAAACCCGTCTTCCGGCACAAAAACCTTGCGTATCAGTCTTCCAAGCTCCATACGGACCGGAATATTCTGCAGATTTGGTTCTGTGCTGCTGATTCTTCCGGTAGCTGTGATCGTCTGGTTAAATGTGGAGTGAATACGTCCGTCTTCTTCTATCACATTTCCCAGGCCGTCTGCATAGGTGGATTTCAGTTTTGCAAGCTGGCGATATTCCAGAATATCATTGACAATGGGATAGTCCGGTGCCAGTTTTTCCAGGATATCTGCAGCTGTAGAATAACCGGTCTTTGTCTTTTTGCCTCCCGGGATACCCATTTTTTCAAATAGTATGACTCCCAGCTGCTTTGGTGAATTGATATTGAATTCTTCCCCTGCCTGATGGTAAATCAGTTTTTCCAGCTCTTCGATGCGGACCATCAGTTTCTCACCGTATGCTTTGAGCTCCTCACCTTTGACACGGATTCCACATTTTTCCATGGAATCCAGTGTAAATACCAGGGGCAGCTCAATCTCTTCATAAACCTTCCACATGCCGGTTTCTTTCAGAGCTTCTGTTACAGGCTCCATACAGGCAAGGACCGTGTAAGCCGTATAGCAGACAAGATTCATCAGTCCGTCAAGTCCGTCCTCCCATGCTTTGGAAACTGATGTTTTGCCAAGAAGGTCTTCTCTGGCGGGCAAAAGGAGACCGCCCAGATATTCTTTTGCAATATCATCATAGGTATAGGATGATTTCAGAGGGTTCAGAAGATAGACGCCGACACCTGCGTCAAACACCATGGACGGTTTCTCAATGGAAACATGCTTCAGTACCGATTTGATATCCATGGCACTGATGATGGTTTTTCGGGAAAGCGCCTGGATTTTGCCGCACAGGTACTCTCCTGTAAGAAGCCCTTCTACAGGAATATAATAAGTTTCTTTTTTGTCAAGAGAGAGACCGGCACCGTAGACACGGTCACGGTCCGACATCAGTGCAAGCCCGACAACCGGTTTCTTTGCTGCTTTCTCAAACAGAGCTTCCACTCCGGATAGGTCATTGCAGATAAAGAAATCCTGTTCCAACGAATTTTCCGCTACTGCTTCCTGGTCAAATCTTCCAAGTAGATTTTTGAATTCCAGCCGTTTGCACAGTTCGTATGCTTCTTTTGTAAAAAGATTATCCATTCTGGCATCCTTATATGAGAATTCCAGCGGACTGTCTGTATTGATCGTGGCAAGAGTTTTGCTGAGGGAAGCCATATCATAATGCAGCCGCAGGGATTCTCTGGCTTTATTGGGCTTCACCTCTTCCAGATGCGCATAGGCATTCTCAATAGTTCCAAACTCCACTACCATCTTAGTTGCTGTTTTTTCTCCCACGCCGGGAATTCCGGGAATATTATCGGAGCTGTCGCCCATCAGGGCTTTCAGTTCAATGATCTGCGGCGGAGTCACCTGATATTTCTCCAGAACCTGCTGCGCATGATAATCTTCAATCACCGTTTTTCCTTTGGTTGTCTTTGGAAGACGGATCAGAACTTTTTCTGTAGCAAGCTGGAGAAGGTCACGGTCTCCGGAAAGGATCGTCACATCCATTCCCTCCGCTTCGCTCCTGCGGGCAAGCGTACCGAGAAGGTCGTCCGCTTCATAGCCTTCCATGGTAACGATCCTGATTCCCATTGCTGTGAGCATTTCCTTCATGAGAGGTACCTGTTCACGCAGTTCCTCAGGCATTGCCTTACGGGTGCCTTTATACGCATCATAAATCTTATGACGGAACGTGGGGGCATGCAGATCAAATGCCACAGTAAGATAATCCGGCTTCTCTTCCTCCAGAATGCGAAACAGGATATTCAGAAATCCGTACACAGCTCCTGTATGCTTCCCTTCGGAATTTGTCAGATCCGGCAATCCGTAAAAAGCTCTGTTCAGTATGCTGTGTCCATCAATCAGTAATATTTTTTCACTCATTTTTTCCTCCTGGATTTTTCAGGTTTTATATAAATTGTTTTATCTGCGTTATAATAAAGACAAAAAAGAAAGTTACCACACCGATCAGTATCACAAATAGAATTGCTGAAAGGATGTTGGTCACCTTTTTTTTGTATATGTACCGGCGCGTCTTCCTGATGTCCTGTTCAAGAAGATGTTTGAAATCAAGCATGGCGTCTTCATCCTCGTCATCAAGCTGAAGCATTGCCTCATGCACGATAAAATAGGTTTCCAGTTCTTCGTAACAGGAGCTGCATGATTCAATATGCTCCAGAAACTCTTCCAATTCTTCAAGCGATAATGTGTGACTGATATAACGCGTTACCATTCCTTCTGCAGCACGACAGTCCATCTCCTGCCACCTTCCTTCCTGATCAGGTCTTCCTCCTGATTATAACGGAAGAAAGGACAAAAAACAAGGGGCGCAAAAAAGGTGATTCCGGACCTCTTCCTGTCCGGTGATCACCTTTTTTAATGAAATCATATGTGTTTTTAGTTCTGCTGGAGTTCCGGCATTGGTGCCTCCAGGATTTTCATAAATTCTTCTCCTGTGATAGTCTCATGTTCATAAAGATATTTTGCCAGCTCATGAAGCTTTCCAATGTTGTCCTGAAGAATCTTCAGGGCTTTCTGGTGCTGTCCGGATACCAGATCCACTACCTTCTTATCAAGCACGGTCTGGGTCTCAAAGGAGCATGCAAGACTGGAATCACCGCCAAGATACGGATTTGTGACATTTTCCATGGCAACCATATCAAACTCATCGCTCATACCATATCTGGTGATCATAGCTCTGGCTATCCTGGTAGCCTGTTCAATATCATTGGACGCACCTGTAGTGATCGTATGGAAAATCAGTTCTTCAGCAGCACGGCCGCCGGTAAATGTGGCAATCTTATTCTCCAGTTCTTCCTTCGACATCAGGAAATGTTCCTTTTCATCCACCTGCATCGTATATCCGAGAGCGCCGGAAGTACGGGGGATAATCGTGATCTTGTGCACCGGTGCGGAATCGGTCTGTTTGGCTGCAACAAGTGCATGACCGATTTCATGATAAGCAACGATCAGTTTTTCCTTGTTTGAAAGGACACGATTCTTCTTCTGGTATCCGGCAATGACTACTTCGATACTCTCTTCAAAATCTGCCTGAGTTGCAAACTTCCTGCCGTCACGGACTGCGCGAAGAGCAGCTTCATTTACAATATTGGCAAGTTCTGCACCGGAAGCTCCTGCAGCAGCCTTTGCGATCTCGTCAAAGCGGACTGTATCAGCAATCTTGATCTTCTTTGCATGGACTTTCAGGATTTCCTCACGTCCCTGCAGATCAGGAAGTTCCACCGGTATTCTTCTGTCAAAACGTCCCGGACGAAGCAGTGCCGGATCCAGAGAATCCGGACGGTTGGTAGCTGCAAGGATAACGACACCCTTGGAACCGTCAAAACCATCCATTTCTGTCAGAAGCTGGTTCAAGGTCTGCTCACGTTCATCATTTCCGCTGAAACCTCCTCCGTCACGCTTCTTACCGATGGTATCAATCTCATCAATAAATACGATGCAGGGTGCCTTTTCATTAGCCTGTTTGAACAGGTCACGCACTTTGGCAGCGCCCATACCTACGAACATTTCCACAAATTCAGAACCTGAAATGGAAAAGAACGGAACTTCCGCTTCACCGGCAACTGCTTTTGCAAGAAGGGTTTTGCCGGTTCCGGGAGGGCCTACGAGCAGGGCGCCTTTCGGCATCGAAGCACCGATCTCCGCATATTTATGAGGATTATGAAGGTAATCTACTATTTCTGTCAGCAATTCCTTTGCCTCATCTTCACCGGCTACATCCGCAAACTTAATTCCGCTTGTGGACTTGACATATACTTTGGCATTGCTCTTGCCGAAGGACATCATGCCTCCCGGGCCATCGCCCATAGAGCTCATCATTTTCTTGCTCAGCCAGCGGCCAAGAAGAATAAAGATCGCGATCGGAATCACATAACTGAGAATAATGCTTAAAAACAAAGATTGTCTTGCCGGCTCTGCTTCCTGCATATTTACTCCGGCCTGTCTCAGACGCTCCACAAGATTGGGATCATCCATGGCAACGGTCTTGCATTCCACGTCTCTGCCGTCTTTCCTTGCCACATAATAAATGTAATCCCCGTCTACGGTTACATCCGTCACATTTCCTCTGTCCACATTATTCAGGAAAGTACTGTAATCTGTTGTGATGATACTGCCCTCCTGAATTGTCGGAACAACCAGGAAATTCAGCAGAAAGATTACAACGATCGCTATAATGTAGTATACATATAACGGTTTTTTTTCTGGTTTTTTGTCTCCTAGATTCATATAGTGTCCTCCAAAATATCTATGGCAAAATACAAAAACTGTATTTTCTATAGTTTGTTTGTCATGTACCTTATCATTTTTATTTGAAAATTTCAATGCTTATAAAATAAAAATCATAAACTTTTTATAAAAACCGGATGATATCTCTAAAAAACTCAACAATTCTATCTAAAAAATTCTTGCAATATATAACAATTTATGATAGTATATAAATCGTTCGTAGGGAATTGCCGGCATGTCGGAATGGCAGACGAGGCAGACTCAAAATCTGTTGTAGGCAACTACGTGTGGGTTCAAGTCCCACTGCCGGCAGTAATTGAAGTCCTGGAATCCAAGTAAAATCATTGGTTCCGGGATTTTTATTTTTCAAGGCAAAAAAGTACCAGCTCGGATTGCAGGCTGGTAAGCACAGGCAGCATATCAATGTTGTCATTCTACATTTTCAAATATTTCTTCCAGAGTCATAGAAATATTCGGGAACTCTTTCAGAGTTATCACTGTGTCTGCGTTATAATGTTCCTCTTCTTTATCATCCTGAAGAATGAAACTGTATGTCAGGACATATGCTCCATTTTCAAGATAATATATCTCAATTCCTCTTTCTTTTGGTGAAACAATCCAATATTCCTCCACTCCTGCTTTCTGATATATTTCTTTTTTTACCGTTTTATCTTTCAGCGCTGTGGCAGGACTAAGAGTTTCAACGATAAACCTTGGTGTTCCGGTGTAGGAACCGCCTTTTAAGTGTTTCCGATCACATACAATCATTACATCCGGAATCACATAATCATCAGTTATTTCCGGATGATATTTATAATCCAGATTTTCCATAAATGGCAGACATAAAGAACCTTTCAGCCCATTCTTGATAACAGAATAAATATTACCATTTACTACACCATGTTGATAACTCGGTGACGGAGACATATTATATATAACACCATTGATTTTTTCTGTTTTAACGAAATCTTCTTTAAGCATTGGCATGTGAAACACCTCCTACTACACTTATCATAGCATTGAAATTTATTGCAGGCAACATATTTTTGTGATGGCGGTGTCAGGCAAGGGAGGAGCAAAAATCCATTCATGAATTCATACTCCTCAACAATGCTATTTATTTCGCATCAAATTCAATCTTAACAGCTGTTTATTTCGCATCAAAATCAATTTTATCATAAATGTCAAAGCAGTCAAATGTGGCAAAATAATCTCTCGGGGTCTCAGCACGACGGATCAATTCGAAACTGCCATCTTCATGGAGAAGAATTTCTGCTGATTTCAGCTTGCCATTATAATTATAACCCATAGCAAAACCGTGCGCACCTGTATCATGGATCACAAGCAGATCTCCTTTGTCCACCTTAGGAAGATAACGGTCAATGGCAAATTTATCATTATTCTCACACAGAGATCCTGTTACATCATACATATGGTCACATGGCTGGTCTTCTTTTCCCATAACAGTGATATGGTGATAAGCACCATACATGGCTGGACGCATCAGGTTTACAGCACAGGCATCCACACCGATATATTCTTTATGTGTATGCTTTTCGTGAATGGCTTTGGTTACCAGGCATCCATAGGGTCCCATCATAAAGCGTCCAAGCTCTGTATAAATAGCCACATCACCCATTCCTGCCGGAACGAGAACTTCTTCATAAACCCTGCGGACACCCTCTCCGATCGCTTTGATATCGTTAGGAGTCTGATCCGGTTTGTATGCAATTCCGATACCACCGGAAAGATTAATAAATTTAATATGTGCTCCTGTTTCTTTCTGAAGTCTGACAGCTAGTTCAAACATAACTTTTGCAAGCATTGGATAATACTCATTTGTTACAGTATTGCTTGCAAGGAATGCATGGATACCGAATTCCTGCGCGCCTTTTGATTTCAGGATACGGAAAGCCTCAAAAATCTGCTCGGTAGTCATACCATACTTGGCATCACCCGGATTGTCCATAATATCATTGCTGATCTTGAATAATCCGCCCGGGTTATAACGGCAGCTGATGGTCTTGGGAATATAGCCTACTGCTTTTTCCACACAATCTATATGAGTAATATCATCCAGATTAATAATACCGCCGATTTCATTGGCATAGTGAAATTCCTCTGCAGGCGTATCATTGGAAGAAAACATAATGTCTCCTTCTTTGCATCCAATGGCTTTGGAAAGCATCAGCTCAGTCATGGAAGAACAATCACAGCCGCATCCATATTCCTGCAAAATCCGGATCAGATATGGATTCGGAGTCGCTTTTACAGCAAAAAACTCCTTAAATCCTTTGTTCCATGCAAATGCCTCTTTTAATTCTGCTGCATTTTCACGAATGCCCTTCTCATCATAAAGATGAAACGGAGTCGGATATTTGGCAGTAATTTCCTGCAGTTTCTCCAGTGTAACAAATGGTTGTTTTTTCATTTTTTTCTCTCCTCGTATGCCGCATGCTATGACTGAAAAATTAAATGTCACAACTTATACAGCGTATTTTATTTGACATGCTCATGAGTAAACAGATGATCCTGGCAATACTCATAATTTCCATTGCATCTGGAACAGAAACGAAATTCCAGATTGGGATCATCCAGTTCCGTACGGCCGCATATCGCACATTTATGTTTGGTCACCCTGCCTTGACCGGATCCTGCACGGCTTCCTGCAACTGCTTTTTTGAACTGCTGTTTCCTGCGGATTTCTTTGGGATTGTAGCGGTACAGATCCCTGGTACTCAGGAAATAGATCACAAAATTCAAAAGAGAAGCTACAATGGGAACAGCCATAAACCACATTCCGCCGCGGATATAACTGAAAATATCATAGAGAATCACTGCCACATAGTAGACTGCCATCCAGCTCATTTTAATCGGAATAACAAACATCAGCAGTACCCGCATATCTGGGTAAGTCACCGCCAGTGCAAGGAAAATGGACATGCTGATATAATAGGTGGAATAAATGCTTCCGCCCAGAGCAAACGTATATCCGCCGATTGTTACATATCCGCCTGTAATAAAATAGAGCAGAAATGCACTGATAATGGTAAATATTATTCCGGAAAAAATATACAGCGTGTACCGGAAAGCTCCCCAGGTGCGTTCAAGCGCAGTGCCGATCGGATAGTAAAAAAAGGCAATAGAAACAACAAACCACAGAATATTCTGAGATCCCGGCGGATAGATGACCCATGTGATCAGCCGCCATATCTGCCCGTGCAGGATCTTCGATACATCCAGGCTCAGCATACTGAGGATACCCGGATTAATATACATCAGAAGATAACCGACCACATAACAGATCACGACATACATCGTCAGATTGGGAATCCCATACCTGCCGTATTTCCTCTCTAATTTGTCAATCCATTTCATATAAAATCCTTCATCTCCTTCAAAGTTGATAGACGAACCTCAAATCATACAATCCATTCAGAATCCATATCCTGACTGCAGATCATCCGTTCATCGAGGATAGATGTCCGGCATTGTCAGAAAAATCGTTTCTTTGAAAGTACGATTGCTGCAATAATACTGAGCGCCACGGAAAACAGAATAATGATCAGAAATCCCCACTGCGTAAAAGAAAACGGCATCCCTGCTGCATTCAGGTTCATTCCATATGCACTGAAAATAATTGTAGGGATGCTCATCACAATGGTAATAACAGACAAAACCTTCATGACGTCATTCAGATTATTGGAAATAACAGATGCAAACGCATCCATCATACTCTTTACAATTCCACTGTAAATATTCGCCATCTCGATTGCCTGTGTATTTTCAATGATGACATCATCCAGAAGCTCTGTATCTTCCGGGTACTTCTTGATACTGTCAATCTTCATCAGTTTTTCCAGTACAGCTTCATTGGAACGAAGAGAAGTAGTAAAGTATACCAGTGATTTCTCCAGCTCCAGAAGTTCGATCAGTTCCTGATTTCTGGGGGAAAGATGGAGCTTCTCTTCCACCTGTTCGCTCTTTTTATCTATGATACGCAGATAACGCAGATACATACTTGCATTGCGGTAAAGGATCTGCAGGATAAAGCGTGTTTTCATATAAGTATAAAAATTGCGCACACGGCCTTCCATGAAACGGGTAAGAACCTGTGTATCTTCCAGACATACTGTAAAAATCATTTTATTTGTCAGAATAATACCAAGAGGAATCGTGCCATACCAGTCTTTGTCGTTACGTTCCTCAATCATCGGTACATCCACAAGAATCAGCGTATACGTATCTTCTACCTGAATACGTGAACGTTCTTCCACATCCAAAGGGGCTCGCAGATCGTCAACCTCTATATCGAACTGTTCAGAAATTTCAAAAACTTCCGTTGCTGTAGGATTCGTCAAAGCAATCCAGCACCCTTCCTGCGGTTCCTGAATCTGATGGATTGCACCATCAATTGACTTAAACATCCGTATCACGATTCCACTTCCCTTCCACTATCTATTTCCCCACTGGTTTTCAAAAAAATTCTTTCTCCATTATAAAGAGTAGAGAGTTTTTTGTCAATTCTAATGGTTTCGGTTTACAAACTTTTTACAGTTCGTTATAATAATCACGGACCACATATGGGAAACCGGTTTTAATACTGACATGTTCCGGCGAATATATGTTTTCTATACCAGAGAAAGACGAGGAATATTATGGGAAAATCAACATTTGGAAATACATTTACTGTAACAACATGGGGGGAATCCCACGGAAAGGCCATAGGAGCCGTCATTGACGGCTGTCCGGCAGGACTTCCCCTTTTGGAAGAGGATCTTCAGAAATACCTGAACCGGCGCAAACCCGGTCAAAGCCGTTTTACTACTGCACGTAAGGAAGATGATCTTGTAGAAATCCTGTCCGGTGTATTTGAAGGCAGAACCACCGGCACACCAATCTCCATCATTGTACATAATACCGATCAGCGCTCCAGGGATTATGGCAATATCGCCGCATCCTACCGTCCGGGACACGCAGATTATACATTTGATCAGAAATATGGCTTCCGTGATTACCGGGGCGGCGGCCGGTCATCAGCAAGAGAAACCATCGGACGTGTGGCTGCAGGAGCCATTGCATCCAGAATCCTCGGGGAAATCGGAATCCGTTTTTGTACCTACTGCAAATCCATCGGACCTGTTTCCATCCGTAATTTTAATCCTGATGAGATCAATCAGAATGTTTTATATATGCCGGATGCGCAGGCGGCGGCAGAAGCTGCTTCTTATCTTGAAGAATGCATGAGCCGTCAGGACAGCGCAGGCGGCGTGGTGGAATGCCGCATCACCGGCGTTCCTGCCGGCCTTGGTGACCCTGTTTTCGGAAAGCTTGATGCAGTTCTCGCTCAGGCAGTCATGTCCATCGGTGCTGTCAAAGCCGTTGAAATCGGCGATGGAATAAATGTAACTGCCATGAATGGTTCTACTGACAATGACGGTTTCTGTAATAAAAACGGACAGATCACCAAAACTTCCAACCATGCCGGAGGTATTATGGGCGGCATCAGCGACGGCAGTGAGATTATTCTCCGCGCATCCATCAAGCCGACCCCGTCTATCAGCCAGCCTCAGCAGACGGTTTCCAGAGACGGCGAAGAGCTCTCACTTGAAATTCACGGACGCCACGATCCGATCATCGTCCCGAGAGCAGTCGTAGTCGTGGAATCCATGTGCGCCCTCACCCTTGTGGATGCACTTTTCTCCAACATGAGCGCCCGTATGGACCGCGTTAAGGATTTCTATCTCAAAAAGTAAAGAATAATATAACTGTCAAAAACCACTATCTGTGAAGGTACTGAACAGATACAGAATAATAAAAACGGGCTGTCACTGAAACAGCCCGTTTTTATTATTCTTCATAATCTTCATCATCAAAATCACTGTCAGCTTCCTCATGCACAATATCCGGATCCGGCACCGGCCAGATGTGGATGCTGTTCGGGGTTTCTACCTTAAGAGGCTTGCCGTGCATCACAATGATGTTCTTCTCATAATCCACCTTGAAGGTTGTTATGGAATTGCTGGCATGATTGGCAATCGCAATGTGCTGATTATCCGGGAAAATCACAAGATCCTTGGGATAATCGCCACTGATGGGAAGCGTGAATTTCTTTTCCAGAAGCCCTGTCTCCTGATCGATCTCATACATGGAAACCGTATTCTCACCGGCAGTTGTACAGAACAGATGCTTGCCGTCCGGTGCGAGTGCAAGCCCGGAAGCTGCATTATGGATCGCGTCCTCGTCAATTTTCTTCAGAGTAGAGACCGTCTGAAGGAGTTCAAATTCCGGTGTGTTTCCGCTGCCGTCATAGCTGTAGACCTTGATCTCGTTGCTCAGCTCAAAAAGCAGATACGCGAAACGTCCGTCCGCACTGAAACGGATGATACGGGGACCGCTCTCACGGGGGCATCTTAAAATATCCACCAGTTCCAGTTTATGTCTTCTCTTATTAATACGGTAAATCTTCACCTGGTCGATTCCGTTGTCAACTGCGCATAGATATTTATTATCCGGAGTCGGACGCACACAATTAACATGCGGACGGAAATTGCGCTCAGCAACACTTCCGAGGCCTTTGTGGAAAACACCATCCATCAGGCTTCCAAGTCTTCCGTCTCTGTGGGTATGTACAACCGTCACCTTACCGTCATGATAACCGGCTACATATAAATACTTGCCGTCTACATCCGTAGCAAGAAAACATCCGCGCATTCCATCGATATCCACACTGTTGATGCGCGTCAGATCACCGTTCTCATCTCTCTCAAAAACAGCAACACCTTCATCTTCAATAGAATAAAGGAATCTGCCATTCTTGGAAATCGCTGTATGAGATGCATTGCTCACTGTCACCTCACCGCGTTCCTTCAATGTTCCATCTTCCACATCTACATCATAGACATGGATTCCTTTACTGTTCCCATGTGTATAAGTTCCTACATAGGCCACATATTTCTTATTCTCCATAAGTACTGCCTCCTACTGTCCTATCTCGTCCAAACGCCGATCAATATCTTCCGTAATTATAGCACAAAGATTTTATAAGAACAAGATTACAATCTTTATCCGGTGTATTTTCTCAAATGCATTAACATCCGGGCAGACAGAACGTTAACAGAATTCCGGCTCTTTGCAGGCTTTATACTTTCAGGCACTTTCTCACTGCATCCAGCGTCTCTTCGATCACTTCCTCTGTATGTGCATTGGAAAGGAACATTGCCTCGAACTGTGATGGCGCCATATGGATACCGCTTTTCAGCATAGCCTTGAAATACTCCACAAATGCCTTCGTATCGGATGTTTTTGCAGAAGTATAATCAACAACCGGCTGATCTGTAAAGAAAACACAGCCAAGGGATTCCACAGAATTGAGCTGATAACGGATTCCTTTTTCTTCCAGTATTTTCCTCATGCCGCCGTAAAGCATCCGGCCTTTTTCGGAAAGATTCGTGTAAACCTCCGGATGGCTGTAAAGATATTTCAGCTGGGTAAGACCTGCTGCCATGGCAATGGGATTTCCGCTCAATGTTCCGGCCTGATAAACTTTTCCTACCGGAGACACCATTTCCATGATTTCTCTTCGTCCGCCATAAGCCCCTACAGGCATTCCTGCGCCGATGATCTTGCCGTAAGTCACAATGTCCGGACGAATGCCGAAATACTCTGCAGCACCTCCGAATGCCAGACGGAACCCGGTAATGACTTCATCAAAAATAAGCAGTGCTCCGTTTTCATCACAGAGAGTTCTGAGTCCTTCCAGAAATCCTGCTGAAGGAGGAACCACGCCCATGTTGGCACCAACCGGCTCAACAATCACTGCTGCCACCTCTCCCGGTGCCTGCTCTATCAGAGTCCGTACACTTTCCAGATCATTATAAACAGCGGTCATCGTATCCTGTGTACAGCCTTTGGGAACACCGGCACTATCCGGGACACCGCTTGTCATCACGCCGGATCCTGCGCTTACCAGCATGGCATCACTGTGTCCATGATAGCAGCCGGCAAATTTAATGATTTTATTTCTGCCGGTAAATCCTCTTGCCGCACGGATGGCACTCATCACTGCCTCTGTACCGGAATTTACCATTCTGACCATATCGATATGCGGAATTCTCTCACAGATAAATTCCGCCATTTCCACTTCGATTTCTGTCGCACATCCGAAGCTCAGACCGTTTTCACAGGCCTTTACAACACTTTCCCTGATCTCGGGGAAATTATGCCCGAGGATCATCGGTCCCCAGGAATCTATATAGTCTATGTAGCGGTTTCCATCCACATCATAAATATAACAGCCGTCCGCACGCTCAATAAATCTTGGTGCCTCACCGATCGCACCATAGGCACGTACCGGACTGTTCACGCCGCCGGGGATTCTTTTTACCGCACGTTCAAATAATGCTTCTGATTTTGTCATCAGCCGATTCTCCCTTCATCCATGAATTTCGCCAGTTCTTTAGCAAAGTAAGTAATATAGATCTGCGCGCCTGCACGGTAAGTTCCCACTGCCATCTCGCAGATGATCCTGTCTTCCTCGATCCAACCCATCTTAGCCGCTGCTTTTACCATAGCATACTCGCCGCTGACACTGTATGCCGCAACCGGGACATTTGTAGCCTTCGTGACCTCGGAAATAATATCCAGATAGGACATGGCAGGTTTTACCATAATGATATCCGCACCTTCTTCAATATCTGTAAGTGCTTCCTTCATGCCCTCCCTGCGGTTGTGGAAATCCATCTGGTAGCTCTTCCGGTCTCCGAAAGACGGCGCAGAACCTGCCGCATCACGGAACGGACCGTAAAAAGCAGACGCATATTTCACTGCGTAAGACATGATCGGCGTATTCTTGTGCCCATGACCGTCCAGACATTCACGGATCGCACGCACACGACCGTCCATCATATCGGAAGGGGCTACCATATCCGCTCCTGCCTCCACATGGGAAAGCGCTGTTTTTGCCAGAAGCTCCAGTGTGGCATCGTTATCCACATCATGGCCGCAGAGCACGCCGCAATGTCCGTGGGAAGTGTATTCGCACATGCAGACATCGGTAATATAGTACATGTCCGGGAACTGCTTCTTCGCTTCCATAAGAGCCCTCTGAACAATACCATCCTGTGCATAGGCACCGCTCCCGGTCTCATCCTTGTGATCCGGAATTCCGAACAGCATCACGCTGCTCACACCTGCTTTTGTCAGACGCTCCAGCTCATAGGGCAGGCGGTCCACGCTATAACGGTACTGTCCCTCCATGGAAGGAATTTCTTCTTCAATACCGGTGCCTTCTTTTACAAACAGGGGATAAATCAGAGAAGATTTATCCATCCTGGTCTCTCTTACCATCTTACGCAGTGTCTCACTGCCTCTCAATCTTCTTGGTCTCTGAATCAGTTCCATTTTTTTCGCTCCTTACTTGTCTTCTTCCGCTTTCATGCGGACCACCAGAGATATCAGACTATCTATGGTTGCTTTTTCTGCCATATATGTTTTCATGCCATATGCATCGGCTGCTGCCTTTGTCTGCTTCCCGATACATGCGGCGAGGATACCGGAATAGTCTTCACATTTCGTTCCTTCCACAAACCCTCTCACTGTGGACGCACTGGTAAATACCACACAGTCAATGCTTCCGGATTCCAGTTCTTTCTTTTCATCGATCAGGGCACTGCTTTCATAAATTGTATGATAAGTGGGAATGTCATCCGCCTGTGCCCCTGTTTTTTCTATGAGTTTTACCAGGTTCTCATTGCCCTTTTCCGCACGGGGGATCAAAACCTTTTCGGTTCCCTCAAGGACCGCTGCAAGCGCTTCGCCCAGAGAATCTCCGTCATAAACTTCCGGCATCAGATCTGCAAGGATTCCCCGCTCAGCCAGTTTTTTGCGTGTTCCCTCTCCGATAGCCGCAGCTTTTATCATGCCTAGGGCACGAATGTCTTTTCCATAATCCTGCATTTCCCGGAAAAACACATCCACGCCTGTGGGACTTGTAAATACCAGCCACTGATAATCTCCGATCCTGTCCAATGCCTCTCTTATCAGCGTATTATCTTCCAGCGCTTCCGTTCGGATGGCCGGGAGTTCCAACACCTCCGCACCTTTTTCACGGAGTGCGGCAGCTGTCTTTGATATCATATTTTTCGGTCTTGTCACCAGCACTTTCCATCCTGCCAGAGGAAGTTCCTCATACCAGGCAAATTTATCTGCAAGCGTACAGACTTTCCCGACCACAATGATCGCAGGTGTCTCAATGCCCTGACGCTCCACCTCGGCCTTCAGCGTAGAAACGGTTGCCACGATCCTCTTCTGATCCGCTGTGGTCCCTTTCTGAAGGATCGCAGCCGGCATATCAGGATCCATTCCGCAGCCAAGAAGCCCGTTCATGATATCCTCAAGCGCGCTCACCCCCATAAGAAACACCAGGGTGCCTTTTGTGCGGACAAGCGCTTCAAAATCAATATCATAATCCTCTCCTGCTCTCTTGTGCCCTGTGATGATATGCAAAGAGGAGCAGAAATCTCTGTGTGTCACAGGAATGCCATTATAGGCAGGAACCGACAGCGGGGAAGTCACTCCCGGGACAACTTCATACGGAATGCCGTTTTCTTTCAGAAGCTCCAGTTCTTCCCCGCCTCTTCCAAACAGAAACGGATCCCCGCCTTTCAGCCTCACTACACGGTATCCTTTCAGGGCTTCCTCCAGAAGGACTTTATTGATTTCCTCCTGGGGCATCGTGTGATGATTTGCACGTTTTCCCACATTGATCAGTTTTACTGAAGCAGGCACTTTTGACAGGACTCCCTGTCCCACAAGGCTGTCGTAGACCACAACTTCAGCCTGGTTCAGCACTTCCATTCCTTTCAGAGTAAAAAGGCCGATATCGCCCGGGCCTGCGCCTACCAGCCATACCTTACCAACTCCCATTATGATTCTCCTTCATTTTCATTTTGACAGGAGCTGCGAAGATTTTCAGCCAGCTCTTCACCCAGCGTTTCTGCATCCGATACATTCCCCCGGATACTTCCTTTCTTCCATGTCCCATCCGATTCATTATAATACAATCCCCGCAAAAAAAGATGATCTTCCTCCACCTCTGCATAGGCAGCCACAGGAGAAGAACATCCTCCATTCAGATACCTGACAAAAGCCCTCTCTGCACTTCCGGCAATCCATGCGTCACGGTCGCAGTACCCCTCCAGAAATCCGTAATCTTCTCCTTCAATTCCCTGGACTGCCAGAATTCCCTGACCGGCAGCGGGGATCATCTCATCCGGAGTGAAACAGCGGCAGATCCGTTCGGTAAATCCCATGCGCTTCAGTCCCGCAGCTGCCAGAATCAGAGCACTGTACTCTCCGCTGTCCAGCTTGCGCAGTCTTGTCTGCAGATTTCCGCGAATGCTTTTCACTTCCATGTCCGGATAAAGCTCTTTAAGCTGCAGAGTCCGGCGAAGGCTGGAACAGCCAATGGGCTTTGATGGATCCAGTTCCTTCACTCCCTCCGGCAATACCAGAACATCCCTCGGATCTTCTCTTTTTGAAAAAGCCAGCAGCGGCAGATTCTTTGGAACCTCCATGGGCATATCCTTCAGGCTGTGAACCGAAAGCTGACTTCTGCCGTCAAGAAGCGCCAGATCCAGTTCTTTTACAAAAAGTCCCTTGCCTCCAACCTTGTCCAGAGTTCTGTCCAGAATCCTGTCGCCGGTGGTCTTCATGGTCAGGATTTCCACGGACAATCCGGGATGCTGTTCTGTGATATACTCCCTCACCATCTCGCTCTGAAGCACTGCCAGAGCACTTTCGCGGCTTCCAATGATAATTTTTTCTCTCATATCAATCCTCATTTGATGCGTCTGTCATTGCCTGTTCAATGGCAATGCGCACCCTTCTCGCCTTCTTATGATCAAGTCCGCTGGCTGTGATTCCAACCACCAGCTCGTCCTGCATAAAAATGCCCGGAAAATAAAAATCACATTTTTCCTTGTCATCTGCAATATTTACATATATTCCTTCTTCCTTGCAGACACGGTAAATCTCATCATTCAGCTTATGGTCATTGGTAGCTGCAATGACCATATACGCCATGGCTAAATCTGAATGCTTCACAGGGCGCTGCTGGATCGTGACCATTCCTGCCTTGCCAAGCTCGACCAGTTCCGGAGTCATCCGGGGAGCCACAGCCATTACATTTCTGGTAAACTGCAGCAGTGTTTTGACTCTTCTGGTGGCAATATTTCCGCCGCCGACCACTACTACATTCTTATCAGATAAATCCACAAACATGGGAAAATATCGTTTATTCTTCATAAATTCTCTCCAGTCCTGCCACACAATCCAGAAAAGCTTCCTGCTTCAGGTTGTCCCTGAGGCCGAAGATCAGCTTGTTTACGACCTTGCCGGCTGCAGTATCCACAGCCTTTTCCAGCTTTTCACGGTCAGCTGCATCCATGGGGGTATTCTTCAGTATCTTTGCAATCCGCAGGTTCAGATCATGAACCGCTTCCTCACGGATTTCCTGAATCCGCGGAATCACATCACGTCCGTCCAGCCACACATAAAACTCATCCATCTGCGCCCGGACGATCGCACCGGCTGCTTCCAGATTTTTTTCCAGTTCTTTCGGCGTTTCCTCCATATGGAAACTGTCCATATCATAAAGGGTGATCCCCTCTTTTTGGCCAAGGGACGGTTCGATATCGCGGGGAACTGCCAGATCGATCAGGATCAGTTGTTCTTTGCGCTCCACACCCTCAAACAGTTCCTCACGGAGTGTATAATTAGGGCTGGCTGTCGCACTTACCACCAGATCACATTCCGGAAGATAATCCATGCGCTCGCCGTAATTAATACGCCTGCAGCCCACGGGGATATTGACCATTCCGCTTCGGTACTGGCGTACGGTCACCGTCACATCGGCACCGCATTCCTTCAGAGTCTGCGCGGCAACTTTGCCCATTTCGCCGTTTCCGATCACAAGACAGACCCTGTCTCTGACGGAGTATCCTCCCTCCTCCAGAAACCGGATCGCCTGATGGATCACAGACGGATTTCCATGAGCGAATGGAACCTCCGTTTTTATTTTTTTTCCTGCTGTCACTGCCATACGGAACAGAACCTCCAGAACACCGTCTGTGGCAAAATGTTCTCTCGCAAGATTCAGCGCATCTTTCACCTGTGTCAGGATCTGATCCTCTCCAAGAATCTGTGATTTCAGCCCGCTGGCAAGATAAAACAGATGCTCCACTGCCTCTCTGTCTTCTCTTTTTACAAAATAATTCTCATAAGATCGGTCTTCAATACCTTTCATCCTGCACAGGCAGTCATACAGGGAAATATCAACATCATCCTCTGTACTCACCCAGATCTCCAGGCGGTTGCAGGTGGACAGGATAATACAGCCCAGGATTCCCTTCTGTTCCTTCAGCTTCGCCATTGCCTCTCCGGCATTTTTCTTAGAAAAGGCAAAAAGTGCCCTGATATCCAGGGGAGCTCTGCTGTGATCAACTCCGATCATGGAAATACTCATAATCTATCGTTCTCCTTTGTACTACTTATCTATATCATCATAATCATTCGGCTGGTCGATGTCAATTCCCACCGATTTTTTTGTTGTTCGTATCTGTTCAGTACCTTCACAGAATAGCAGCTTCTAAGCAGTTACTATTGCTCACTGTTAAAAATTGGAGTACACTAAGAAATAACTATCTTCTGTCACAAGGAAATGCGCAGCACTTTGTGGTGGCAGAAAAATACAATGCTCTGTGAAAGGAACCTCTCTATGAGCCTGAATCTTGATAAAACCGAAAAAAACGAACATTTATACATGCAAATCTACCATTATTACCGTAATCTGATACTGGAGCACAAACTGCTTCCGGGAAGTAAAATGCCGTCTCTTCGCAAATGTGCCCGGGAGCTGAAACTCAGCCGCACGACGATCGAAAATGCCTATCTTCAGCTTGCTGCCGACGGCTATATCATATCAAAAGCCCAGAGCGGATATTATGTTACAAATATCGCTGCCAGACAAACTCCCATCCAAAGCCCGGGCATCACCCGTCAGCCTGCCTGCAGATACGATTTCGCTTCCTCGGGCGCAGACCGGGAAAGTTTCCGGTTCGATCTGTGGCGCCGCTACATCAAAAGCGCCTTCAGGCAGGATGAACGCCTTCTTTCCTACGGAGAACCTCAGGGTGAAGCTGATTTTCGTCAGGTTCTTTCCGAGTATATCCGTGAGCGGCGCAATATCCTGTGCAGCCCGGATGATATTGTAGTGGGTGCCGGCGTGCAGAGCCTTCTGCATATTCTCTGTCCGCTTCTGAAAGACAAAAATACCGTTTCCTTTCCTACACCTTCCTTTGTCCAGGGCAGTACCGTGTTCCGGGATTACGGTTTTGATGTGCGATACCGGAATAAAGACAGCGGAGTCATCTATGTTTCTCCTGCGCACATGACAAAATGGGGCGATATCATGCCCATTTCACGGCGTCTGGAACTCATCCGTTATGCCGCAGAGCATAACAGCCTGATCATTGAAGATGACTTTGAAAACGAATTTGTCTATCTTCAGAAGCCAACGCCGTCCCTTCACAGTCTGGCTGGAGGACAGGGCATTGTATATATCGGTTCTTTTTCAAGGCTTCTGCTTCCGTCCATCCGAATCAGCTTCATGGTTCTCCCTGAGCCGCTGAAAAGCGCTTACCTGCAAAAAGCTGCCTGTTATAATCAGACAGCCTCAAAAGCAGAGCAGATCGCTCTTTGTCAGTTCATCCGCGATGGTCACCTGGCTGCACAGACACGAAAACTGAAGCGTCTGTATTCCGTCAAACTGAAGAAGCTGCTTACCACTGTGGAGGTTATTTTCGGAAGAGACAGCCGCATTCAGATCGGTGATGCAGGTACCAGCCTGGCTCTTACCCTTCCCGTTTCCCTCACCGGAAAAGAGCTGAAAGAGAAAACCCGGGAACAGGGTCTGCGGATACAGACCCTGAAAGAAACCCCGGGAGAAGTAACCGTCATTCTTTCCTGTTCGTCTATGCCGGCAGAAGATTTTCCGCCTGCATGCAGGATCCTGCACGAAGTATGCAGCAGGTATCCTGTACAGGGAGCATATTCTTAATCTCTCTTATTATCTATCATATAGAGCAGCGCATTGCAGATGCAGGCTGCGATGTTGCTGCCGCCCTTTCTTCCACGTGCCACAATATACGGAACCTCCGTCTCCATGATCAGCTCCTTTGACTGCACCACATTTACAAAGCCTACCGGCACACCGATGATCAGCTCCGGATTCAGCTTTCCATCCTCGATCAGCTCATAAAGACGTACCAGAGCGGTCGGCGCATTGCCGATGGCAAAAATCAGTTTCTTGTCAAGAGAGGCAGCCTTGTCCATGCTGGCTGTTGCTCTTGTAGTACCGTTCTTTTTGGCAATTTCCGCTACGTCTTCATCAGACATAAAGCAATATACCTCTCCGCCGTAACGTGCCAGTGCACGCTTATTAATTCCCGATTTCGCCATCTGCGTGTCTGTTACAATACAGGCGCCATGTTTGATCGCTTCCATTGCCTTCTCCACCGCATTCGGTGAAAAACAGAGATTTCCGGCATAATCAAAATCCGCGCTTGTATGAATACAGCGTTTTACCACCAGCTCTGTTCCTGGAATCAAAGGTGTATCCCCAAGCTCTTCCGTAATAATCTGAAAGCTTCTTTTCTCAATGTCCATCGGTTTTACGTTTTCCAATTCTACTTTCATGTCAAATTCCCTCCTCCAGAATCTGGTAGATTTTATCCATATCCAGGTGTTTACGCAGTTCTGCCGCAAGTATATCATACTGAGTCTGTTTGAATGCTGCAAAATCCACACCTGTCATCTCCTGAACATCAATACCCTTTTTGCGGCCAAGGGCACGGATCATTGCCTCCGCGGCGCCTTCGCTGTCAAATACACCGTGGACATAGGTACCGCAGACATTTCCTCTCCAGGCGCCTTCCTCTTTTTCTTCTCCGGTCACACTGTCTTTGATCCTGGTAAACGGTACCGCGCCTTCTTTCAAAATGGAATCTCCCATATGGATCTCGTATCCGTATAGGGAAACACCGTCAAACTCTTCCATTTCCCCTTCCAGCTTACGGAAACTGCCGGAAACCCTGGTTCTTGTTTTTGACTTTGCAAATTCCGTATCCATGGGAAGAAGTCCCATTCCCCGCATGGAACCGCCGGCTTCCACGCCATACGGGTCACTTAATGTCTGACCAAGCATCTGATAACCGCCGCAGATTCCAAAAATCATCTTTCCTGCAGCAGCCTCCTTGAGAATGGCAGCTTCCATGCCGGTTTCTCTCATCCATTTCAGGTCATCCATCGTATTTTTCGTTCCCGGAAGAACGATCATATCAGGATTTCCAAGCTCACTGACATGTTTTACATAACGAAGAGATACGCCGGGGATGCTTTCCAGCGGATTAAAGTCTGTAAAATTAGAAATCCTCGGTACACGCACAACGGCAATATCGATCTGTCCAACTTCCTGATTTCTGTCAAATCGTTCTGTCAGGCTGTCTTCATCCTCCACCTGGATCTGCAGATAAGGCGCTACACCCACCACGGGAATTCCGCTTCGCTGTTCCAGCATTTCCACTCCCGGATCCAGGATAGTCTTATCACCGCGGAATTTATTGATGATCAGCCCCTTTACCATGGCTCGTTCCTCTTCTTCCAGAAGCTCCACCGTACCAATAAGCTGTGCAAAGACACCGCCGCGGTCGATATCCCCTACAAGAAGAACCGGAGCTTTGGCCATTCTGGCCATGCCCATATTCACGATATCCTCTTCCTTTAAATTGATTTCCGCAGGACTTCCTGCTCCTTCGATCACAATGATATCGTTTTCATCGGACAGCTTCTGAAAGGCCTTCATAATATCCGGCACCAGTTTTTTCTTGTATTTAAAATAATCCCGGGCACTCATGGTTCCAAGAACTTCTCCGTTTACAATGACCTGAGACCCCACATCATTTGTAGGCTTTAATAGGATGGGATTCATAAGTACGGACGGTGTGATGCCCGCCGCTTCCGCCTGCATTACCTGAGCCCGTCCCATCTCCAGTCCTTCTTCTGTAATAAAAGAATTCAGTGCCATATTCTGAGATTTAAAAGGTGCCACCCGATAACCGTCCTGATGAAAAATCCGGCACAGTCCCGCAGCCAGCAGGCTTTTCCCCGCATTAGACATGGTTCCCTGGATCATAATTGTCTTCGCCATTGCCATCTTCCTTCCTGATTGTTTTCTGATTATTACCTGATCGTTTCCTGATTATTTTCTGAATTGTTTCGTAATGATTCACAATTTTTTTGAAGGATCCTGCCAAATGCCCGGACCAGTTTTGCATTCTCTTCCGGAAGCTTTACCGCTATTCTGTAATATCCTTCGGATAACCCCGGATAATTGCTGCAGCTGCGGATTAGAATTCCCTCTTTCACACAGTCTTCAAAAAAGCCTTCCGGTCCTTTAAAAAAGATATAATTGGCCTGGGAAGGAAATACTTTCAGACCCAGATCCGCCAGAGTTTTCTGTAAATATGCTGACTCCCGGAAGATCAGCTGCCTTCCCCTTTCCACATATTCCTTCTCTTTCAGTGCGGCAATTCCTGCAGCCTGTGCGACTGTGGAAACATTCCACGGCTGTGTCACTGCCTCCATTTTCTCCAGCAGCTCTCTGTCTGCGCACATGCCATATCCCAGGCGGATCCCCGCCATAGCATAGCGCTTGGTAAATGCCTTCAGGAGAAAAAGATTTTTATGTAACGAAAGCTGTGCTTTCAATGTATACTTATCCGGCTCTTTCACAAAATCCAGGAAACATTCATCCATAACCAGCAATATGTCTTTCCTGTCACAGATCTTCAGAACCTTCATGAAAAACTCTCTCTGTGTTAAAATCCCTGTAGGATTGTTGGGATTGCAGAGAAAAACCATATCCAGATCTTCCCGGAGCAGCTCCAGAAATTCTTCCTGCAGAGAAAAGTTCTCTTCCTCTTTCAGACAAGCGTATTCCACCTGACAGTCCACACTTCGAAGTGCCTGCTCATATTCTGCAAAAGTCGGAGCCGGAACAAGCGCACGTTCCGGCTTCACTGCCCTGCAAAGAGAAAATATCAGTTCTGCAGCGCCATTTCCGCAGATAATATTTTCCTCATCAATATCCTCATATTCACCAATTGCTCTTCGAAGGGGCGCACATCCCACTCTGGGATACTCCGATATCCGCTCCAGGCTCTCTGCTGCCGCCCTTTTCACACTCTCCGGCGTACCAAGCGGATTGCAGTTGGCAGAAAAATCCAGGCAGTTTTCATATTGATAAATATTTCCCCCATGAATATGCTTCTTCATGATTTTTTCTCCCGAAATGTTTTTTAGTTCGTATCTGTTCAGTACCATCGCAGATGCCGCACCGGCTTTTGAACAGTTACATGTATTCACATATGCATCGCATATGCCAGCAAAAACCGCAGAGCCAGAAATACAAGCACTCCAAGCACGGATGTCGCGTACAGAAGACGGTTTGCCCGTCTGATATCCTCGATTTCCACACAGCGAACGGGATCACCAATCGTTGGCTTTTCATATAATTTTCCAAAATACCATGCATTTCCCGCAAGCTGTACATCCAGGGCGCCTGCCATGACTGCTTCTGTCTGGGCGGAATTCGGACTTGCATGATTAAATCTGTCTCTCCGGAAAATTTTCACGGCATTTTTTCCATCCAGTCCGATCAGAAAAGACGCCGCTGCCATCAGCCATCCTGAAATCCTGGAGGGAAGAAAATTCACCGCGTCATCCAGTTTCGCCGCACATCTGCCAAAGTATAAATATTTCTCATTTTTATATCCCAGCATGGAATCCATGGTATTGATGCCTTTGTAAAGAAACATCAGAGGTGCACCACCGATTGCCATATAAAACATGGGGGCAATGATTCCGTCTGAAGTATTTTCCGCAATCGTTTCCACTGCCGCTTTTGTCACGCCTTCTTCTGTCAGTGACTGCGTATCACGTCCTACGATCATGGAAACCGCATACCTTGCTTCCTCAATGGTACCGTTTTTCAGACGGTCATAGACCTTCGTACTCTCTGTTTTTAAAGATCTGGTGGCAAGAAGCTGATAACACCAGAACGTTTCCAGAATAAGGGCAAGCCACGGCACATACCGGTACAGTATTCCAAGAATCACCAGAGGTATACCGCCGCACAACAGACATACAAGTACCACTTCCAGGACTCCGCCTGCAAGTTCCCCGTTTTCTGTCTTTGGAAACACCTTACGAATCTGTTTTTCCAGAACCGCGATAAGTTTTCCGATCAGGCATACCGGATGATAAAGCCATCCTGGATCGCCCGCGATCAAATCTATAAGAAACCCTGCTGCCAGGGCAATGATTCCGTATTTCATGTTCTGCTCCTATGTATCATATTTCCATATATTATTAACTGCGAATGTCTTTTACATTTCCTTTAATTACGAATGTTTTCGCGTTCTCTTTTATATTCCAGACATTTTTCCAGAAAAGTCTCAGGAATACACGGATTTCCGTAATAATACAGATGAGGGAAGCCTGCCAGGAGCCGTTTTTCACTGTGCATACAGTCCCAGCCTCTTGTGCTGGCCGGTTTTGATGCGTGAAACGCAGTTCCGCAGTTTTCCGAATCAAAATAGTGGAACTCATGAGCCTGGATTTTTCCCGGATCACAGCTGTCAAAAAAATCCGCACAGGGATTTTCCTGTCCCGGAAGATTTTCGGATTCCTCCTGCCCGTCCGTTTTTTCACCGGAGTGGTTTCTCTCCAGTGTTATATAACCGAATCGGGTAAGTTTCGGTGTGCGATACACCTTTCCCGGAATCACACCGGTCATATGGTAATATTTCCCGTCCATTCCCTCCATTTTCTCATGAAGGTACATAAAACCGCCGCATTCTGCCATGCAGGGCATTCCATCACGAATTGCTTCCGAAACAGCCTGACGCATGGTTTCATTTTGCTCCAGCAGCGAGCCGTTCAGCTCCGGATAACCGCCATAAAGCAGCATTCCATCCAGATCATCCGGAAGGTTCCTGTCATGAAGCGGGGAAAACGGCACAAGTTCCGCACCCATATTCCGAAGCAGCCGGAAATTATCTTCATAGAAGAAACAGAAAGCCTCATCATCCGCCACACCAATGCGGACCTTTTCGGGCAGGTGCCATGTATCATCCGGTGTGTTCTCCTTCACTTCCAAAGGCTCTGCACTTTCTGCCAGAGCAAGAATTCCATCCATATCCAGCGTCTTTTCCAGAACGCCGGCAAGCTTCATTAGACGGTTTTTCAGCTCCGGAATTTCATCAGGCAGCACAAGACCAAGATGACGGCTTTCGATCACGCAGTCCTCCACCTTCGGCACATAGCCCAGAACCTGAACGCCAAACTCTTCTTCCAGAAGCTTTTTCATCCTGGGATAAAGCATCGGGGACATCTGATTCAGAATCACGCCCCGGATATGGCTGTTTTTGCGGTATTCCAGAAACCCCTTCACATAAGCAGCCAGAGAAATGCTCATTCCTCTGCTGTTCACAATAAAGATTACCGGCGTATCTGTGGTATCTGCCAGATCGTAGGCACTGGCTTTATCCGTGATTCCGCCAACCCCGTCATAATATCCCATAACACCTTCGATCACCGCAATATCGCAGTCTGCCGCATTTTCCGCCAGCAGATATTTCGTGGTTTCTCTGTCTGTGAAGAAGGTGTCCAGATTCCGTGATTTCGTTCCGATCACACGGCTGTGGAACATAGGATCGATATAGTCCGGGCCGCATTTAAACGATGCAACCTTTTTTCCCCGATTTACCAGTGCCTGCAAAATCCCGCAGGTAATCAGAGTCTTTCCGCTTCCGCTTGCGCCTGCAGCCAGAAGTATCCTTGGTATATTCATAACGCAGCCCCTTTCCTTGTTATTTCTGACACGTAATAATATAAATCGGATTTTCGCCCATCATCAGATGATAGCGCCCGATTTCTTTTGCTCGTGATGCGGCAAGCTGTACCACTTCTGTTTCCCTGAAATCAAATTTCCGGATCGCGCAGAGAGCTTCGGAAATCGTTTCCAGTGTAATACAGTTGATCACAATGCGAACATGCTCATTCTTATCAAGCAGCACCTGAAGAATCTCATGAAGATTTCCGGAGGATCCGCCGATAAATGCATGAGTCGGCACAGGCAGATTTTCCAGTGCTTCCGGAGCAGTTCCGAGGATAATCTCCAGATTATCTGCCGCGAATTTCTTTTTATTCTGAAGAAGAAGACCGGCTGCCTCCTCCTTTTTTTCTATCGCGTAAACCATTCCCTGATGAGCACGCAGAGCCATTTCCACAGACACAGATCCTGTTCCGGCTCCTACATCATAACAAACAGAATCCTCTGTAAGCTTCAGCTTGGACAGAGAAACTGTCCGCACTTCCTCTTTTGTCATAGGCGCTTTTCCACGGATAAATTCTTCATCCGGGATTCCGTGTGTTTCCGGTCGCGGAAGTGCATTTTCGTTGTACGCACATACCACGCTCAGGGGATCGCCCTGATATTTTGTCAGCTCCTTTGCGGGAGCAGCAAAAACCTTTTCATTTTCGTAGGAAAGATTTTCTCCCACATGGAGAACCACCTCTCCCATTCCGTAATCTGTCAGTTTCCGGGCAAGCTGTGAGGTTCCATCAGAAGTTCCCAGAATAGCAAACACTTTTTTATGGCAGCGGATCAGCGAAATCAGATTGCAGCTTCTTCCATGTGCACTGACGATCTTCGCGTCATCCCAGGATAAACCGGCTTTTGCCATAAAGTAAACAACCGATGAGATTCCGCAGATCACTTCCGTATCCTCTCCCAGCAGGGAAAGAAGCTTTCTGGCTCCGCTGTAAAATCCCACATCACCGGAAAGAGCCACCACTACATGCTCATACTCCGGATGGGCAGCGATATAATCTGCAATGACATCGCTCCGGTATTCATAAATCACCTGATGATGAGGAAGCTTTACCGAGTCCGCGATGCGTTTCGCACCGATAAGAAGCTCCGCCCGCTCAAGCGCTTTCTGACCCTGTACGGTCAGCGTCTCCCTGCTTCCCATCCCGATCCCGAGAAGAGTTACCTGAGGTTTCCTTTCTACGGCAAAACGGTCACTCAGCATCTTTTTGCATTCTGCCAGGGAAAGCCCCTCTTCCTTCAGAGGACGTCCGATTATGACCATCTGTACATTGCATTCCATGGCTGCTTCCGCTTTTTCCAGAAAGCCGCCTGCTTTGCCGGAATCCTTTGTCACCAGATATCTGCAGTCATACTGTCGGAGCATTGCCGCATTCAGTTCCCTGGAAAACGGCCCCTGCATTCCGATCAGATGTTTTCCCTCCAGCCCCAGAGAGGCACAGGCCGTCATCACAGACGGAAGGGAAAGCACCCTTGCAAAAATCCTCTCCCGGTATCCCGGAAGTGCGGTAAATTTCCCCAGTTCCTTGCTGCCTGTGGTTAACAGTATATTTCCTTCTGTATTTTTCAGGTATTCTGCAGCAGCCTCGGGGCTGTCCACATAAACTGCCGTTTCCTGCTCCCGGCATCTTCCCTCTTCCCGAAGGACGCGCTGATAAACAGTACCTGTATTCTCGCATGCCTTTCGTATGTTCTTTGTCACTTCCGACGCGTAAGGATGCGTGGCATCCAGTACCATTTCCGGATGCAGTTCCTGAAAAAGTGCCTCCATCTCTTCACCGGAAAGCCGGGCAGCATGCACTTTCAGACAGGAATTTTCTTCCACAGATCTGCTTCCGTACTCTGTTGCCACGCAGGCAAACACCGGAATTTTATTCTTTGATAAAAAACGGCACAGATCATATCCTTCTGTTGTACCTGCAAAAACAATGACGTTGTACATGATTATCTCCGATATCCTCTGGGTGTGACCATTTTTCCATTGATTTCCTTTGTCTGGGAATTTCCGATGAATACGGTCGTAAACATATCCACCTGCGTGTCACGCAGTTCTTTCAGCGTCATCACTCTGGATGTTTCCCCTTCACGTGCGATATTTGCCACGATGCCGCAAACGGTATCCGGTGATTTGTACTGCATCATCAGATCGCATGCTTTCTGCAGATAATCGTGACGTTTGCGGCTGGACGGGTTGTAAAGACAGATGACAAAATCCGCCTGGGACGCGCCGAGAAGTCTGGCTTCGATTTTTTCCCACGGAGTAAGCAGGTCACTAAGGCTGATCAGACAGAAATCGTGGATCAGCGGCGCACCGAGAACAGCTGCTCCGCCGGTAGCCGCAGTGACTCCCGGAATGATCTCCAGTTCCACATCCGGATAATCCGCGCCAACTTCATACATCAGACCTGCCATTCCATAAACACCGGCATCTCCGCTACAGATCATGGAAACAGTTTTGCCTTTCTGAGCTTCCTCAAAAGCCAGGACACAGCGGTCTACTTCTTTTTTCATCGGAGTTGTCATAAATTCCTTGCCCGCAAAATGTTCTTTTACAAGATCCACATATACGGTATAGCCGATGATCACATCACTTTCTTCAAGGGCACGGATTGCTTTTCCGGTCATCTGGTCGTATGCTCCCGGTCCGATGCCTGCCACATATATTTTACTCAAAACGAATCCTCCAATCCCGGACTGCCATCGCTGTTGTCACGCCGCAGCCGCATGTTTTTTTCTGTATCAGACGGCCATGCCCGCTGGCAAGAACCGCACTTCTCTCACATACATTATCCACGCCCGTCACCTTTCTTACAAAAGAAGACGGCGTAAATTCTCCGGGTACCGCATTCAGCTCTTCCCCGGTATAAGTTTCAAAGGGAACCTGCCATTTTTCACTGAGACTTTGAAGCGCAGGTTCCTTTTTTTTCAGGTCCACACTGGCCAGCACAGCGATCGACTCCCGGAATATGCCCTTTTCTTTCAGACTTTCAGACACTGTTTCCAGAACCTCTTTTGAATCCTTGTCTTTTTTGCACCCGATCCCAACGGAAACAATCCGGGGAACGATCTGAACAGTGGATGTAAACGGCAGAACATCCTGATAAATCGTCACTGCGATCCCGATCTCCGGTTTTTCTGCTTCATTTTTATCACAAAGAACCAGCCCTTCCGGCAATGGACCGTCATAAGGAAATTCACTGTAAAATCCCACCTGTTTCCCTGCCAGAAGCGCGGCAGAAACTTCCTTCGCTGCTTTCATATGGAAAATACTGCACCCGTTTTTTCTGGCAAAATTATCCACTGCAAAACGTCCGTGAAGGTCTGTGGCTGTAGTCACTACGGGCTGTGCCCCGAGGATCGCGGAAGCCTTTAGTGCAAGCTCATTTGCGCCTCCCAGATGTCCGGATAAAAGAGAAATTACAAATTCCCCGCATTCATCGATGACCAGTACCGCAGGATCCGTCTTTTTGCTTTTGACAAAAGGTGCGATACTGCGCACGGCAATCCCGCACGCTCCTACAAAAATTACGGCATCCGCTTCCCGGAACTGTATTTCTGTCCATGCCTGATGGCTCACAGTGATGGATTCCGGCAGATATTTACTTTTTGCATCCAGAGTAACCTGCCATCCATGATCCTGAAGTCCGGACATCAGACGCTGACCTGTCTGATATCCGGTAAGACTGAAGCAAAGAATTGCTGCTTTCATTTCCATCTCACCCCATTACTTTTGCCCTGCTGATTTCTCTATAAACATTTCCGCCTTACTGTTTCACCTGAAATATCACGGATCTCTCCTTATTTGGACGCTTTCCTGAATTCCGTAGTAAACGTGGGATCATACAGTTTCGAACGGTCATAATGAGCTGCATTTACCACATCGCCGATGATCATGAGTGCTGTTTTTGTAATATTGTTTTCTTTCGCGGTCTGCGCAAGAGTTCCTACTGTGCAGATAAATGTTTTCTCGTCTTCCCATGTTGCTTTGTAGACGATAGCCGCAGGTGTATCTGCCGTATAACCGCCCTCGATCAGTCTGCGGCTCAGTTCCTCCAGCATGCCGGTACTTAAGAAAACGACCATCGTTGCCTGATGCGCTGCAAAAGACTGGATGCTTTCTTTGGCCGGAACCGGTGTTCTTCCTTCCATTCTGGTGATGATCACGCTCTGGGAAATATCCGGCAGTGTATACTCCAGATTCAATGCTCCCGCAGCACCGCAGAAAGAGCTGACACCCGGACAGGAATCATAGGCAATTCCCTTTTCGTCCAGAATATCCATCTGCTCACGGATCGCTCCGTAAAGGCAGGGATCTCCGGTATGAAGACGGACGGTTGTTTTTCCTGCAGCTTCTGCTTTTTCAATCACAGAAATGACTTCCTCCAGCGTCATTTTGGCACTGTTATAGATGGTGCAGACATCTTTGCTGTATTCCAGAAGCTTCGGATTTACAAGAGATCCTGCATAAATAATCACATCCGCTTCTTCCAGATGCTGTTTTCCTCTGATTGTGATAAGATCCGGTGCTCCCGGACCAGCTCCTACAAAATGTACCATTTTATATTCTCCTTACTGTTACTTACTGTTCTTAATTGTTCCTTGCAATTCCTTACTATTCTTAGCTATTCTTATTTCATTTCGTTTCTTTTACAATGATCAGAGAATAGTATCCTGCATCCTCCGGGATTTCTTCCACCGATCTGTAAATTTTTTCATCCGGCATTCCGCAGTTTTCGATCATGACACCTTCCGCTCCCTGCGCTTTGATCTGTGCCTTCACTTCTTTCATTTTTTTGCCCGCTTTCATCAGGACCTTTGTTCCCGGGAGTTTCAGGGCTTCTTCTATCTGGTAAGAAGCAGGGATCACATGCAGCGGCTCTGCTTTTTCCACAAGGCTCATATTCAATCTGGCTGCAACCGCGCAGAAAGACGGGATTCCGGAAACAATTTCTGTTTCATAGCCCAGTTCACAGATGCGCTTATGTACATAAATATAGGTAGAATAAACAGTCGGATCGCCCAGCGTCAGAAATACCATGTCCTGTCCCCGCTCCAGTACTCCCCGCACCATTTCGGTGCCCTGTACATGAGCTTTTTCCAAAATATCCTTATCTTTTGTCATGGGCATTGGAATCGATATGATTTCCTTCTCATCCAGTTCAGGATAAGCACCCTTTACGATTTTGTATGCAACACTTTCTTTCGGGTCATTGCCCGGCACTGCGATCACATCCGCCTCACGAATCAGTCTCAGTGCTTTTAATGTAAGCAGCTCCGGATCTCCGGGACCCACACCTACTCCGTATAATTTTCCACTCATCTTTCATTTCTCCTGTTACTAATAATTTTATAATCCTTTTATGATTCTGCTGTTATGCTTCCTGATTACCCGGTTTTCACTGAGACAATCTTCTGATCAGTTCCGCCGCATCTTTGGTCTGTCCCAGATATCCGCATGTATTGTTGAATATCACTGCACCGAGAAGAATCTGTTCGTAAGACCGGTGATCCAGATAAAACTGAATTCTGTCCGTGATCTCTTTCATGGTCGGTGTGAGTATCTCATCCTTCTTGAGAATCTCCAGTGCTTCATCCGTCGTTCCCGCGTCCAGAATCCTCCGGGCACAGTCCAGATCCGCACCCGCGCGGATCGCATTGGAAGCCAGTATTTCCATACGTCCGTCCGCACTGTGAGAATGCGTATTCATAATTCCGGCAGCAACTTTTACAAATTTACCGATATGGGATACAAAAAGGATCCCCTTTACTCCCATATCGATCGCCATATCAATGGTTTCCCCCACATAATTGCTGCATTTGATATTCTTTTCAAACGGAAGTGTCATATGCTCCCTGAGATAATCAGCACCGTAATTTCCCGGGGTCACAAGAAGGTATTCTTCTCCGGAAGCCACATGCTGCTTCATTTCCACCCTTATACTCTCGATCAGAGCCTTTTCACTCATTGGTTCCACGATTCCGGAGGTTCCGAGAATCGAGATCCCCCCGACAATGCCAAGTCTTGGATTGAAGGTTTTTCCGGCGATTTCCTCACCCCCGGGGACCGAAACCGTTATTTTAAGGCCGCCTTCATAATCAAAGCGGTCAGCAGCTTCCCGGACACTTCGCAGGATCATCGACCTGGGAACCGGATTAATGGCAGCCTCTCCAATATTCTGCGAAAGCCCCGGTCTGGTCACACGCCCCACACCAGGCCCTCCATCTAACACAAACCCTTCCACATTCGCTTTTTCCACTCTGGCATATACCAGAATCCCGTTCGTAGTATCCGGATCATCGCCCGCATCTTTGCGTACCGCACAGGAAACATAATCTTTCCCGGTCTGAATATCCAGAAGCTCCAGATGAAGAAGAATTCCCTTAGGGGTCATAAGGTCTACCCGGGTGAGCATTTCTCCGCCAAGAAGTATGAGCGCCGCCCCCTTGCCGGCTGCCGCCGCACAGGAACCTGTGGTATAGCCAAAACGCATTTTTTTCTGATTTCGGATGACGTAAAAGTCCTCCAGTCCGGTTTTATGTTCCATGGATTTCTCCTTCAAAATAATTTCCGTATAATCCTTACAAATATATCTGATATCAGAAAACTTCATTAAAATTAAAAAAGAAGTTTCGCCGCGACAACAAAACTCCCCCTCGAAATGCAGAATTTCCCGGTTGCCGCAGGATCCTCCGTGCATGAAAACAGCAATCAGTATCTGGCTTTTACAGTAACGGACTTGTGCAGGAGTTCCACCTGCTTCCTGAATGCAATTTCCTTATAATTCGATAATCATTATATATTCTGCCCATAGAAAAGTCAATTGGATTAAAATCATTATGTAAAATATCTACTAATATTCCTGAAGAAATTACAAATTTGACAATTCCAGGAAAACGTGATAAGGTAATCCGGAAAATGAAAGAAAAGGATGATAAATATGAGAAAAAAAAGAACAACTCAAAAAGCAACTGAAACCATTATGAATGCCGCTTCCAGAGCAGCCGATGCCGTAAAAGCCGCTCCGATTTCCGAAACTGCTGAAAAAGCCGCAGCTGTCGTAAAAGAAACCGCCGAAAAAGTTGTTGAAAAAGTAGCAGAAGAAGCTCCTGAAATTGCAGCCGCAGTACGTACAAGAGTATCCGATGTGACTATTGAAATTTTTGAAACATGCGTCGATCTTGCTGCTGTAGAAAAAGCAGTAAAGAAAGATGCTGCCGATAAAAATCTCAAAGGTGAGATAAAAATATATATCAACGCTGAAAGACGTGCCGCTTACTATACTGTAAACGGAGAAGGTTCTGAAGTCAATAAAATCGACCTGACAAAACTCTAAAGAGCCTTGCATATATCAAATAACAATTTCTATAAACAAAGAGCCGGGTACAGTCCATGCTCTTTGTTTTTTTCTTTTGTCGAATTATAATAAAATTTTTTATAAATCTACTGCCGTAAAATCCATTGTATAAAACTATGATTTCTGATATAGTATCAATAGATTTTCCGGCAGTTCTGTCTGCCCGAATGGTTATTTCTTTATTTTTATCACAGGGAGGCGCTCAGATTGGACAGGACTGTTTTTTATCAGATTGAAGAGAACGATATGGGAATGGATATCCTTTCCTTTCTTCGAAGCAGGGGATTTTCCAGGCATATTCTCACGGGAATGAAAGCTGACAAACAGGCAATTCTCCTGAACGGCGAACGGGGATACGGTCACAGCCTTCTGAAAGCAGGCGATCAGCTTCAGGTACGCATTCTGGAAACAGAATCTTCCCCGAAGATCACTCCGGTTAAAATGCCTCTCTCCATTCTTTACGAAGACGAGGATCTTCTGGTGGTAAATAAACCGGCAGACATGCCGATCCACCCTTCTTTTGGAAATTATGAAAATACACTGGCCAATGGAGTGGCCTATTATTTTGCCCAAAAAAGCGAACCATTTGTATATCGCTGTGTCAACCGGCTTGACCGGAATACTACAGGAGCTCTGATTCTGGCAAAAAATGCCTTAAGTGCCGCTGTTCTTTCCCGGCAGATGCGAAGCCGTCAGATCCGGCGGACTTATCTTGCTCTTGTGGAAGGGATTTCTCCGGAAAAAGGAACCATTTTCGCCCCCATTGCACGTGCTGCGGGCTCCACTATAGAACGGGAAGTGAATTTTACATCCGGAGAAACTGCTGTTACGCATTTTAAGCGGCTTGCCCTGGGTAATGGCTGTTCACTGATAGAACTCCATCTGGAAACAGGACGTACGCATCAGATCCGTGTACATATGAATTATCTCGGCTGCCCTATTCCGGGCGATTACCTTTATCATCCGGTGTATAACCGGATCCGCAGACAGCCGCTGCACTCCTATCAGCTGGAATTTATCCATCCGCTGACAGGAAAACACATGTGCTTTACCGCACCTGTTCCTGATGATTTTCAGAGAGCATTTGCTTATCCAAAGCAGCCGGATTACCGTGTTTGTCCGCTCCATTCACAGTAACGGATGATATCAACTTCAGGAGGCATTCATCATGAAACGACAGATAAACGCAGGAAACCAGATCACAGAAGGTGTCATCTGGAAACAGCTCCTGTTCTTTTTCTTTCCGATTCTGCTGGGAATCTTTTTTCAGCAGTTTTATAACACTATAGATATGGTCATTGTCGGACGCTTTGTAGGAAAAGAGGCGCTGGCAAGTGTAGGCGGCTCCGCGGGACAGATCGCCAATCTTGTCATCGGATTTTTTGCAGGTCTGTCCACAGGTGCAGGAGTTGTTATCTCCCAGTATTACGGAGCCAGAGATTCCAGGAGCCTGAATGACAGTCTTCATACAGCTTACGCTTTCTCCATTGCAGGCGGCATCCTTTTTATGATTCCCGGCATCCTCTGTTCCCCTGCGCTCCTTCGCCGGATGAACACTTCACCGGAGCTTATGGCTTCTTCCGAGGTTTATCTCCGGATCTACTTTGCAGGCATTGTTTTTATGTTCATTTACAATATCGGCTCAGGAATCCTTCGTGCCACCGGGGATTCCAGACGGCCGCTGTATTACCTGATCATCTGCTGTATTTTGAACATTATTCTGGATCTTGTCATGGTTGTGGTCTTTCATCTGGGAGTTGCCGGAGCCGCCATTGCAACGGTACTGGCTCAGGCTGTCAGCGCGGTTCTTGTCACGGCCGCTCTCATGCGGTCATCGGACATCTATCAGCTGCAGCTACATAAAATCCGCATCCACCGCCGTGTACTGAAATCCCAGCTTTATCTCGGCCTTCCCGGAGGATTTCAATCGGTCATGTACAGCCTTTCCAATATTATCATCCAGGCATTCATCAATGTTTTCGGAACCGATACCACAGCCGCATGGGCTGCCTACGGCAAACTGGATGCCGTGTTCTGGATGATCAGCAGCGCATTCGGAATGTCCATTACCACTTTTGTCGGACAGAATTACGGAGCCGGCAGACACGACCGTATCCGCAAAAGCACACGTATCTGTCTCCTTATGGATCTGGGCACATCCATATTCGTTTCCGCCTTCCTGATCCTTTTTCGCATGCCGCTGTTCCGGATTTTCACAGATGATCAGAACGTGATCCGGACCGGTGCCTACATGCTGAAACTGATCACGCCAACCTACGCCGTCTTTGTTTTTGTTGAGGTACTCGCCGGCGCGCTTCGGGGAATCAGTGATGTTATGATTCCTACGTTTCTTACGCTGTTCGGTACCTGTCTTCTCCGTATTGCGTGGATGTTCATCGCCGTACCGAAAAATCCATGTATCGAGATGATCATCATTGCCTACCCGATCACATGGACCATGACCGCAATCCTGTATATCATCTATTATCAATATAAAATGAAGCGTTTTGAAAGGAAAAAACGGGAGTTATGATTCATCATCACAGCTCCCATTTCTTTTTATTTATTCTTCTCGTAGATTACCAGAAGTCCTTTCAGAAGCAGGTCTTCATCCAGAATAATCTCCCGTTTGCAGTGGGGAACGATTTTCCTTGCCATTCCTCCGGTGGCAATGACTGTCACCTTTTCTCCCAGTTCTTCCTCGATTCTGTCGATGATACCGTCGACCGCTGCCGCATTGCCGTACAGTACGCCGCTCTTCATACAATCTATGGTGTTCTTTCCAATCAGCTTCTTCGGTTCTTCAATGCTGATCCCGCTGAGCTGAGATGCACGGGCAACCAGTGCATCCAGAGAAACACGGACTCCCGGCATGATCATTCCGCCAATATAGCGTTTTTTGGAATCCACAACGGAAAATGTGGTAGCAGTTCCCATATCTACCGTAACAAAAGGAACCGGATACTGTGAAAGTGCCGCAACAGCGTCTGCTACACGGTCTGCCCCCATTTCGCTGGGATTGTCCAGCATGATATTCAACCCTGTTTTCAGTCCCGGACCGATGACCATCACTTCTTTTTTCAGGATTTTTTCTGCTGCCCGGATGACCACATTGGTAATCTGCGGAACTACGGACGAAATAATACATCCTTCGATATCTGCTTTTTTGATATGATAAATGTCAAGAACTGTTTTCAGATCAATGGCATACTCCAGTTCCGTCTTGGTGCGGACGGTGGAAAGACGTTCAATAAAATACGTCTTTTCATGATCAATACAGCCTACTACAATATTGGTATTTCCGATATCAATCGCTAAAATCATATTTTCCACTCCCGGTAGTTCGCTTCTTTTATTCCAAAGCTCCTTTTGCAAGCTTGTCTCCTGTCATCTGAGATGCAGGGATCAGATGTGCCTTAGACAGCGCAGCACCTACCGCTCCGGTAAGAACTGTTGCGGAAACCATCTCGCATACTGCATTCACGCCAACGAAGGTGCATACGAATACGATAATGTTTCTTCCTCCGATCAGTCCCTGTACATATTCTGTATTTCCAAAAAGAAGAACCAGCGCGCTCATAAAGAACAGCGTGTTAAGAAATGCAGAGAAAAATCCGGTTACAGCACAGGAAACATAAGTATTGGTTCTTTTTTTCATTCCTCTGAAGATATATCCCAGAAGCAGTCCGTCCAGGAATCGCGGTACGAATCTCTGGATAAAGGCAAGAACCGGATTAATACTGAAAAGCATTGCGCCCATAGCGCTGGTGCCTCCGATGCCGATACACTGGAGAAAACTGGTAAGACCAAAAATGGAGCCTGCAACTGCGCCTCCGACAGGCCCTAATACAATGGCGCTGATCGCGACCGGGATCATGTTAAACGTGATCGCCAGAGGTCCGATATTCAGATACCCCAGCGGCGTATACGCCATCAGCAAAAGGATCGCAGCCATAAGGCCGAGCATTGTGATCTGTGTTGTTGTCAATTTCGTTTGTTTCGTTTTCATGTTTTTTTCCTCCTTGTTATCATTCCCCGAAGGGATACAATACGGTGGTGGAACAGCGGGCATGAAAGATGATTTACCCGCTTCCTGATGTTTACGGGTTACTTTTTCCACCCTCTGTGAGGGAAAGAATTTTATCCAGGATTTTTAAGGCTGCATCCTCCTTGCTCATCAGCTGGAGTGATACGTCTTCGTCCTGTGTAATCAGGGTCAGTACATTGGTGTCTCCCTGGAATCCGGCTCCCGGCACTTTCAGATTATTTGCCGCTACCATATCCAGATGCTTTTTCTCAAGTTTGGCCCTGGAATTACCGATCATATTTTGCGTTTCCATGGAAAAGCCGCACAGGAACTGCCCCGGACGGCGGTGTTCTCCAAGATATTTCAAAATATCATCTGTTCTCTCTAATTCAACAGACAATTCACTGTCGTGTTTTTTCACTTTTTCATCACTGACCTGCTTGGGACGGTAATCCGCCACAG
This sequence comes from Blautia sp., assembly GCA_022770365.1. Classification (GTDB taxonomy): domain Bacteria; phylum Bacillota; class Clostridia; order Lachnospirales; family Lachnospiraceae; genus Blautia_A. The sequence goes on from JALEHU010000020.1 coordinate 47,054, forward strand.
CAGCAGCTTTGATGATAATATCCTGCTCATCACTTACCGATGTCACAGCTTCAAACATATCCCTTGCCGTTACAACCGGCACGGTTTTCACAAACATAGGCGGAGTCAATGCGACAGGTCCGCTCACCAGAGTCACATCCGCCCCCCGCAGCATCGCCATTTTTGCCAGTGCATAACCCATTTTGCCGGAGGAATGATTCGTAATGTAACGTACCGGATCAATGGACTCCTGGGTAGGTCCTGCAGTAACGAGAACCTTTTTGCCTGCCATATCCTTTGGATATGCAATTTCTTTCAGAATATACTGAAGAAGTACATCCGGCTCCGGCATCTTGCCGGCACCCACATCGCCGCAGGCAAGATATCCACTGGCAGGCTGGATTACCTCAAATCCATAATGTTCCAGCGTTTTCAGATTATCCTGAAGGATAGGGTTCTCAAACATATTGGTGTTCATGGCAGGTGAAATGATCTTATGACATTTGCATGCCATAATAGTAGTCGTCAGCATATCATCTGCTATGCCATGAGTCAGCTTGCCGATCACATTGGCACTTGCCGGTGCGATCAAAGCAACATCTGCCTTCTTTGCAATGGACACATGTTCTACCTGAAACTGGAAATTCCGGTCAAAAGTGTCCACCAGACATTTCGTTCCCGTGAGAGACTCAAAGGTAACAGGCGTGATAAAATTTGTGGCATTTTCGGTCATGAGCACATGAACTTCTGCATGAAGTTTCTTTAACGCACTTGCAAGATTTGCAATTTTATATGCGGCAATACTTCCGGTCACTCCCAGAAGAACTGTTTTTCCCTTGAGCATAACATCTGTCTCCTTCCGCTTTTCTCTGTGTCTGAAGCGTATTTATTATAAAACAAAGTCTGTGTGTATGCAATCAGTTTTTCCCGTGTTTAAGTTTTTGTACATATTTTTGTTACTATACACAGATAAAGAGCGGCAGCAACCTCTGACACAACCAGTCAATATGTCAGCTGCTTATTGTTCGCTGTACCAGTATTTCCGCAAAATAAAAGGTGCAGAATGATATCCTATACAGATTCTCAAACTGCACCTTTCTCCAAAACAATATTCCATTTACAGGGTTACACAACCCCGTTTTCTGTTATACTCTCATCTGGGCATCGAATTTTTCACGAAGATGAGCTACTACTTTTTCTACTATCTCTCCTGCCATCTCATCTGTTACATCAGAATCCGGAGATTCCATCTGAATCTTGAACGCCATACTCTTCTTATCAAATCCGAATTTCTCACTCTCAAAGAGGTCGAACAGAGTAACCTCTGTGATTACCGGATCAGCTGCCTTGATCTCATTTACGATTGTTCCGCAGTCGAATTTCTTGGAGATCAGCATGGAAATGTCACGGCTGTTCTTCGCAAAACCGGTTTCCGGAATGTATTTGATTTCCTGCTTGAACTGTTTTGCAAGGGCATCATAGTTGATTTCCGCAATAAAGATTCTGGTATCTGCCTTTTTGCCTTCCGCGATCGCCATACTGTTTACAATTTCATAACGAAGCTGTCCGAATTTACCGATCAGCTCTCCATTGCAGTAAACACCTGCGGTTCTTCCCGGATGAAGATATGGAACCTCATCCCTCTGATAAGTAAAGGTCAGTCCATTGGATGCTGCCAGATTTTCCAGTGTCTTTTTCAGTTCAAAGAAGTCTTCGTCTGCACCGCAGGTACCAAGACACAGTGTTTTTCTTTCGATAGGCGGCTCTGTAAGAGGAAGTGCCTTCGGAAGATAAACATTGGCAAGCTCAAAGAATCTCAGTTCTTCATGACCGTTCTTAATATTATTTTCAATTGCTCTGACCATAGCCGGTGCCATGAGAGTTCTCATGATACTTAAGTTCTCTGTGATCGGATTTAACAGCTGTACAACATTTCTTTCCGGTGCGTCTGCCGGGATCAGGAACTGATCAAATTCTGCAGCTGCTGTCATGGCAATACTCTGAATTTCAAAATAACCCTGTGTGCAGAGGAACTGCTTCACGCTGAGTTCCTTGCTCTGTGCGGCATTGAGACCGCCATTTGTAACGAGAGCTTCTCCAAGGAAGGTAGGAACCACTTTATCATAGCCATACTCACGAATGATTTCCTCCGCGATATCCTGATAGCCTTCGATATCTTCACGATATCTCGGAATTCCAAGTGTCATCACGCCATCCTGAAGTTCCACATCAAAAGCAAGATTCTTGAGGATGCGTACCATTTCTTCTTCCGGAACTTCAATTCCAAGAACATAATTTACTTTTGCGGTTTCCACTTTGATGACTCTCTTTTCTGTGGAAGCACCGGCAGAAACATCAAAATGTGTGGAGCTGATCTTTGCCACGCCAAGAGTCTGAACGAGATTCAGCGCTCTCGCCATACCGCACTTCACAGAGTACTCGTCAATACCCTTTTCATATCTGGCTGCTGCGTCAGACTGAAGACCAAGTCCTCTGGAAGTTTTGCGGATATTGTCCTTCATGAATTTCGCGGATTCAAATAAAACTTCATGAGTATTTTCGGTAATCTCGCTGTTCAGTCCGCCCATTACTCCGGCAAGACCCACACCTTTTACTTTGTCACAGATGAGAAGATTGCTGGTGTCCAGTACTCGTTTTTTCTCATCCAGAGTTACCAGTTCCTCGCCTTTTGCAGCTCTTCTGACAACAATAGAAGAGCCTTCCAGAGTACTCAGGTCAAAGGCATGCATAGGCTGACCGATTTCCACCAGCACATAGTTGGTAATATCCACGATTGCATTCAGGGCGTTATGTCCCACTGCAAGCAGTCTTCTCTTCATCCACAGAGGGGATTCCATATATTTTACATCATAAATATAATGACCTAAATAGCGCGGACAGATATCTTTATCAATCACCTCTACGCTGATATCCGGATTTATAGTACCGTCTCCGCTATAAGACATGTCCGGATTTTTCACCTCTTTGCCAAGGAAAGCAGCTACTTCTCTGGCAATACCAAGTACAGACTGGCAGTCCGGACGGTTGGCTGTGATGGAAATATCAAATACATAATCATCCAGTCCGAGATAAGTTTTGATATCTTCACCAACCGGTGCATCTTCATCCAGGATCATGATTCCGTTTACATCAGCTCCCGGATACCAGTCCCCTGAAATGCCAAGTTCCTCTCCGGAACAGAGCATACCGTAGGACATCATATCTTTCATCTTTCTTGGGGTGATCTCCATGCCGTTTGGAAGCTTCGCTCCAACAATGCAGGCCGGAACCTTTGCACCTTTAAACACATTGTCCGCACCAGTCAGGATCAGATGATCCTCACCGTGAACGCCGCAGTTTACATGGCAGATATACAGATGGGTTCCTTCATATTTCTCAATGGATGTTACTTCACCAACATAGATTTTCTCAATATTTTCACCGAGATATTCTACGCCCTCAACTTCAAAACCTGTGGAAAAAAGTTTTTCTTCCAGTTCTTTGGGGGAAATATCAATATCTACATATTCTTTTAACCAACTCAGTAATACTTTCATGCCGACACCTCCGATTACGCTTTAAACTGCTTCAAAAAGTCAATATCATTTTCAAAAAGCTTGCCCATATGATTGATTCCGTATTTCAGCATTGCAATACGCTCAATACCGATACCAAAAGCAAGTCCGGAATATTCACTGGAATCAATGCCGCAGTTTTCAAGGACTTTGTTATTTACCACACCGCCGCCGAGGACCTCGATCCAGCCTGTGCCTTTGCACAGAGAACAGCCCTTGCCGCCGCATTTGAAGCAGCTTACGTCTACTTCCACAGACGGCTCTGTGAACGGAAAATAGGAGGGGCGCAGTCTTGTCTTCGCCGCATCGGAGAACATATTTTTTACAAATTCATCCAGCATACCCTGAAGGTCGCAGAGGGTAATATGTTTATCAACGACAAGTCCTTCCATCTGGCTGAACATCGGAGAATGAGTCGCGTCAGAGTCAGAGCGGAATACTTTTCCCGGTACAAGGACTTTGATCGGAGGTTTCTGTGCATCCATCACACGAATCTGTCCCGGTGACGTATGGGTACGCAGAAGCAGATCTTCTGTCAGCCAGAAAGTATCCTGCATATCTCTGGATGGATGATCTTTCAGTACATTCAGTCTTGTAAAGTTGTGGTCATCATCTTCGATTTCCGGACCTTCAAAAATTTCAAATCCCATACCGGCGAACACGTTCATCATCTCATGCTTCACAGCAGTAAGCGGATGAAGATTGCCCATCGGTCTCATTTTCACAGGAAGTGTTACATCGATAGTTTCTTTTTCGTATTTTTTCAATAATGCCTGTTTTTCAATTTCTTCTTTCTTTTCATCATACAGAGCCTGAGCCCAGTTTTTAATCTCATTAACGGTCTGTCCATATGCTTTTTTCTCTTCTTTTGCCACCTGTTTGATTCCATTCATCAGGCCCTGGATCGTTCCGCCTTTACCAAGGCATTTTTTCCAGAATTCAGAAAGCTGGGCTTCGTTTTCTGCTAATTTTAAGTCTTCTGAAATGGCTTTTTTTACTTCATCAACATTTAACATTCCTCTGTCTCCTTATCGTTTTATATTTCCTGCTGAATCATTACTTTCCAGACACATTTTGCGCAAATCGCATTTCCATATCACCAGACGAACTCTGTGACATAAAAAAATCCCACAGCACAAAATATGCCATGGGACGAATTTCTCCGCGGTACCACCCAAATTCAGATATTTCCGGTGAATATCTACTCTCTTTTTGCTTTCATGCAGCAACTACATCCGCTTAATCAGAATCCACTGTTTTCACGGAAGACTCCAATGCTGAAATTCACCTGCAGGCGACTGGAATACTTACAGCAGATGTACTCCTCTCTGAAAATCGCTTGTGCAGACTACTTACACACCTTCACAGTCCTGATTGATATGAAAGCCGCTATCCTGTGTACTTCGGCGGCTTCCAGATACACTTTAGTCATTATATCGTTTTTGTTTTTGAAAGTCAAGACGCAAAGAACGGAAGGTTAAGCAAAACAGACTGTCAGATTATTCTGATTTTGTTCAGAGCAGGGGCTATTTAGTTCAGTAGGCTTTCGCCGGGATTTTAGTACAAGGCGGAAGACAAATTAACTAAATAGCGATTTCACATTGAAAATGCTCTCACAATAACGTATAGTATTCTTATTGATTTGAGAGAATTTCTGGTTTCAATACACCTTCAGGAGGAACATCATATTATGAAAAACTTCAGGATCACAGAATGGTGCTCACGTTTCATACAAGAGCAGGTAAACGAAGGGGACATCTGTATCGATGCCACCATGGGAAACGGAAATGATACATTGCTGCTGTGCAGTCTCTGCGGTGAGACAGGAACCGTACTGGCTTTTGATATCCAGGATCTGGCGCTGGAGCATACAAAAAAACTTCTGGACAGCCATCACGCACTGCAAAACTACCGGCTGATTCTGGATTCCCACACAAACATGCGGCATTATGCCAGTGAGGAAACCGTAAGCTGTATTGTCTTTAACCTTGGTTATCTTCCGGGCGGTGACCATGCGCTGGCCACCAGAAGTGAAACAAGCATACAGGCTCTGGAAGAATCCCTCGTTCTTCTGAAAAAGGGAGGTATGATATCTCTTTGTATTTACAGCGGCGGAGATTCCGGCTTTGAAGAGCGTGATGCAGTACTGAGCTGGCTTTCCTCTCTGGACTCCCGGAAATATCTTGTACTGAAAACCGAATACTATAATCGTCCCAATAACCCGCCAATCCCTGTCATAATCTTGAAACTTAACTAAACAGAAATGTCTGTTACGTAGATATCACCAATAAAGTTTCTGCGCATATTACTGAAAGATTGAATTCCGGCTGTTGTTTTATTCCACCCACTCCAGGGTGATTCTGCCAAGTCTTCCGCTTCGGAAATCATCGAACAGGATTCCGGCTGTCTTGCCATAGTCCAGTTCTTCTCCTTTTTTCAGGCAGCCGCGGGCACGGGCAATGGCTTCCATAACTTCCAGAGAAGTTCCCTCCTCCGGTATTCCATAACGCTTTTCCAGGACACCCTGATACTTTATGCGAAGATAATCAATAAGGCTCAGAGACAGTTCTTCCATATTCAGAACATCATCTTTAATCGAACCGATATAAGCAAGGCGGATTCCCACCTCCTGATCCTCAAACTTCGGCCAGAGAATACCCGGTGTATCCAGAAGTTCCACACCTTTATTCAGGCGGATCCACTGCTTTCCTTTTGTCACTCCGGGCTTGTTTCCGGTCTTTGCACAGGCTTTACCGGCAAAAGTATTGATGAAAGTGGATTTCCCAACATTCGGGATTCCAACTACCATAGCACGGATCGGACGATTTTTGATTCCTCTTCTCCGGTCTCTCTCAATCTTTTCTTTGCAGGCTTCCTGGATAACATTCTGGATCATTTTCATTCCGGAACCGGAACGGGAATCTACCTTCACCACAAAGTATCCTTTTTTTTGAAAATATTCTTTCCATGCTTCGTTCTGCCGTTCATCAGCCAGATCAGCCTTGTTCAGCAGAATCAGTCTTGATTTGTTTTTGCCCAGCTCATCAATATCAGGATTGCGGCTGGAAAGAGGCACGCGGGCATCCACAAGCTCGATGATCAGATCTATCAGCTTGATGTCTTCCTGCATCTGTCTCCTTGCTTTGGTCATATGACCGGGATACCATTGTACATTCATAAGATTATTCTCCTGCTAGTTTTCCAGAAAACCGAGTTTTTTCACCGGATAACAGGTGAACCAGAGTTTTCCGGAAATATATTTTTTCCTGACAATACCGATATCACCATATCGGCTGTCTTCACTGTTGTTCCGGTTATCTCCCAGAACAAAGTATTCTCCCGCTTCCAGTGTAATGGGACTGGCTGCCAGTCCGGCATTGCTGATTGTCGGAAAATCTCTGCCTTCTTTATAAGTTTCCCCATTAATCAGGATGCGCCCGTCCACGATCTGGATGGTTTCTCCGGGAAGACCGATCACTCGTCGGATATGCAGCGCTGCCTCGTCACTTGCATTGGTACGGAATACGATAATATCTCCTCTCTGCGGAGAGGATACACGATAAATCACACGATTGATAAAAAAACGATCCCCAACGGATAATGTGGGCTCCATGGAACTTTCCTGCATGGTAACCGACTGAAACATGGCAATCGCCACAAGAGCAGCAAATGCCAGCGTAACAGCAATTTCAAAAATCAGACTCACTGCATTCCTCAGTTTACCGTTTTCCAGTTTCTCACGGGCATCTTTTACTTTTTGGTTTTCTTTCCATTTTCTTAAATCCATATACAGTTCTCCATAAGGAAAAAGAGGGACAATAGCGTATGTTATTGTCCCTTCTCTTAATCACTGTGAAATTTTCATTATCTAACGCGCTCTTTAACCTTTGCAGATTTACCTACGCGGTCTCTTAAGTAGTTCAGTTTTGCACGGCGAACTTTACCATGACGGACAACTTCTACTTTTACTACATGCGGAGAATGCATCGGCCATGTTTTCTCAACGCCAACGCCATTGGAGCTCTTTCTTACTGTGAAAGTTTCTCTGTTGCTTCCGCCCTGTTTCTTCAAAACAGTTCCTTCAAAAATCTGAACACGTTCACGGTTTCCTTCTTTGATCAGTGCGTGTACTCTTACAGTATCACCAACGTTGAACTGCGGTACTTCTGCTTTTAACTGAGCAGCTTCGATGTTTTTGATAATTTCGTTCATTTTATTCTCTCCTATTCTATTTGGATGTTCTTAATACATGATTTGTAACAGAGGACCATCTTTTTTTACAACACAAGTGATTATACAATAGAACGCTCTCTATTGCAAGATTTTTTTACAGGAAGTTTCATTAATTTTATATACATGCTGCACTTCTGCCGAAATGTCTTGCCCAATTATTCCAGACATGTTATACTTCTTTCTGCTATTTAAAGATACCGGCATATCGTCCGCAAGCCCGGAAGCATCAATAACATTTTGATACATCTTTTGCCCTCGTTATACTGGTCGATCACAACAGGAGGAATACTATGCAGCAATCTAGAGATGAAAAGCTCGGAACTATGCCGATCCCAAAACTGATGCTGAGTCTTGCCATTCCATCAGTTATTGCCCAGCTGATTAACGTACTTTACAACATTGTGGATCGTATGTACATCGGACACATCGCAGACATAGGACATATTGCCTTGACAGGTGTCGGACTTACCTTTCCCGTTATAATGATCATTTCCGCATTCAGCGCTTTTATCGGAGCCGGCGGGGCACCTCTGGCTGCCATCGCCCTTGGCAAGAAGGACAAAGAAAGAGCCGAAAAAATCCTTGGAAACGGAACCACAGTGCTTTTCTGCTTTTCCGTTATCCTGACAATCTTTTTTCTTATCTTTAAACGGCCTCTCCTTTATATGTTCGGGGCCAGCGATGAAACCATTGTCTATGCGATAAATTATATATCCATTTATTTGCTTGGCACTATTTTTGTTCAGTTTGCCCTTGGACTGAATATGTTTATTTCCTCTCAGGGACAGGCCAGAACAGCCATGCTTTCTGTTCTGATCGGTGCTGTGATCAATATTGTCCTGGATCCGGTATTTATTTTCATACTTCATATGGGTGTACAGGGTGCAGCACTGGCAACAATCATATCACAGGCATGCAGCGCTGTATGGGTCGTAAATTTCCTTTGCTCCTCCAGATCCGCAATCCGTATACGCCGGAAACATCTCCTACCGGAATGGAATATAATTAAGAGTGTCATGTCACTGGGTATCTCACCTTTTATCATGCAGGCTACGGAAAGTGCTATTACCATCGTACTGAACAGCGGGCTGCAGACTTACGGCGGTGACCTTTATGTTGGCTCTATGACAATCCTTCAGAGTGTAATGCAGCTTGTCTGTACTCCTATTAATGGCTTTACTCAGGGAATACAACCAATCATCAGCTATAATTTCGGAGCCCGTAAGTATGATCGTGTCAAAAAAACCTATCGGCTGACCATTGCCATCACATTCACAGTTGCTACCATTTTCTGCCTGTGTACTGTTAATTGTCCTACACTCTTTGCAAGAATCTTTACTACTAACAACGAACTGATTTCACTGGTTGGTAAAGTGATGCCTGTTTTCATGGCAGGTGTCTGGATTTTTGGTATTCAAATGGGATGCCAGACCACTTTTATGGGTCTTGGACAGGCTAAGATTTCACTGTTCATTGCTCTTCTCAGAAAAGTTTTTCTTCTCATTCCTCTGGCTATTATTCTTCCTAATTTTTTCGGAGTTATGGGAATCTACTATGCAGAGCCGATTTCTGATATCACTGCTGCCACTACTGCCGGAATCATTTTCCTGACTGTACGCAAAAAAATTGTTTCTGATGAAGCATTGAAAAAAATAAAATAGACCCGGTAAAAACAGCCTGCCTCAGGACGAATGTTTCCTGCAGACAGGCTGTTTGTCTTTTCACATTGTATATTTATGCCTTTATTTCAGAAATTCTACGTATTGAATCACTGACGATGACTTTATGACTATGATTTCAGTTTTTCGATTATGCTCACAGCGTCATCCTCTTCAATCCAGATGTGATCCTCCAGATTCATGGATACAATCTGCTGTTTCTGCCGGAACAGTTCCAGACATCCATCAAGAACCTCCTGCGAGACAGATGCCTTCACAACCATCTCACCTACCTGAATCTCACCCTTGATATTATAGTAAGGCATTTTCAGGTATCGAAGCTCGCTCAGGGAAAGCCCGCTTTTGTCAGGGTTGATCCTGCTTTCAGCACGCTGATAAATCTCATCTCCGTCAAAAATCTGCTGGGCTGTAAAATAAATACCGGGATTATCCATATATAACGACGATTCCTTCAAAGTTTCCCCCTGCAGGCAATCCAGAATACTGACCAGAAGCGACTCTGGTGTGGGACTTGGTTCCGGTTCGGATATGTCTGCAGTCTCCGTATCAATTGCTGCTTCCTGTTCCTTTAATTTGTCAATAGTCTCTCTGGTTTTTTCCTGTTCCTGGGCAAACTGTTCATCCAGTGCACGCGTTTCACGATTCAGACGAAGTGTACCCACCAGAAGATAAATAATACTGCCTGCCAGAACCAGACAGATCACAGACGTAAAGATCATGACAGTTTTGCTGTTACGTTTGTTCATGGTGTATCATCTCCCAATCAGTCCTGTGATTTTTCCTGATTGCCTGCATTATCTGCACTGTCTGTATTCTCTGTGATTTCTGCATCTGTCATAATCTTATTCAGTTCATCGATCATCTCATCGTCTTTCAAACGGAATTTTACTTCTACACGGCGCGATGCATCCTTATCTACATTTCCCTCCGCATCCAGAATGGGGTTGGCCATGGAATGTCCATTCACAGTAAGATAATTCTCCAGACTTGAAATCTGATCTGCATCCAGGAACTGATCCTGAATGTCAAGCAGATACTGTGCTACAGCCAGAGAACGCCGCTGTGATAATTCCAGATTATAACTGTAATCACCATCTGTATCCGTATATCCGTCAATAATGATTTCCGCCAGATAAGGCAGATGCTGATCTTCCAGAAGAACTTTACAGTAAATCGGAAGGACTGCTTCCAGCGCCGCTTTACCTTCTTCCGTAAGCTCCGCCTCATCATACGCAAACATGACATTGGCATCCAGTGTCAAAGCACCTGTCTGCGAATCAATATCCACATTGACATTGTTTTTGGAGAATTCCTTTTTCAGGGATTCTACTACCTCTGCCTTGACACCAATAATCTGGTCGATCTGCGCCTGCTGATCTGCAAGAAGTGCTGTTTTTTCGTCAAGGTCGGACTGCTGCTGTGTCAAAGTCGCTTCCTGTTCTTTGAGCTTTGCTGCCAGCTCAGCAAGAAGCTGCTTCTGCTCTTCCAGCTTTTCATCCTGGGTTTTCAGCTGCTCATCCTGATCTTTTAACTGACCTTCTTTTTCTTCAAGAGCGGACTGCTGTGCCAGAATTTCCAGTGTATATTCTTCCTGCATGGCAATCTTTTCATCCCGTTCTTTGATACTCTCGTCATAGCTTTTCTGGGCCTGAAAAAGTGTAACGCACATGATCAGCACAAAAAGAAGCATGACACCCGCCATCATATCCGAATAGGAACGCCAGATATTAAATCCATTGTTCTCTGATTTTTTTCTTTTACGCATGTGTCTCTCCTTTATTTAAATAAGCCGAATTTTCCTTTCTGTGCAGTTCTGGAAAGATTTCTGATACTCTGGTTCATTTCATCAAGTGCAGCCTGCTGGCGTTCATTCTGTTCTTCCAGCATAGTCTGCATTTTATTCAGTGCTTCTTTACTCAGATTCTGTGTATTGCCGCTGCCGCTCATCAGATAGATATCTCTGTTGTTCTTTGCAACTGTAATATCACTCAGAAGCGCGCGGACCTGTTCCATAGTCTGATAAGACTTCTTCTGATATACCATGTATTCCTGCATTTTGGCTTCAAATTCTTCAACAACGCGCTTATTTGCTTTTATCACATCACTGCCGGACTGATTAAAAGCAGAAATACGTTCCGTACTCTGTGTAGCTGCCTCCACATATTTCTGCATTGTCTGATTGCAGGCTACCCAGAATTTGGCAGAGGATCTTTCGGCATCCTTCAGATATTCAGCAATATGCTGATAATCTGCCTGCTGCATCTTCTGTATCTCTCTGTTTTCCTGAAGAATACGATTGGCTGTATCCATGTATTTTCCCTGACTGCGGCTCATCTGATCCATAAGATCTTTCATCATCTTCTCCTGTTTCGCATAAGAATCAGTAAGCTGTCTGGTCATGGTCTGATATAATTCGCTTGTATAAGCGGCATTTTCATTCTGGACACTCTTCAGCCGGGCAAGAGATTCATTAAAGTCCTGGAATTCCATATCAAAGGATGAATGCATTTCCTTCAGGAAGGTATCCAGAATCTCTTTCACCGCATCCTGCTGACATCTCAGTACAGAAGTAGAAAGCATGTCCAGAGACTCGTTCATTTTAACAAATGTAGGTGTGATCACTTTCTCAAAACTGTCAGCCATCTGTACAGAAAACTGTTCCGCCATCTGTTCCATTGCTGCCGTCTGATTCTTCTGGCTGGCAACCAGAAGATTGCGTGATTCGTTCTCTGCAGTAGGCATTACACAAGAGTGAAATTTCTCAAGAAATGCCTGCAGACTCTCTGTCATAGAAGAATATTCACTCTTCATGCCAAATGTGTAAACAATAGAAAGTGCAATTCCATAAATAGAGGTGAGAAATGCAACCTTAATACCATCAACCAGACTGGCAACAGAAGTAGTCATCGTTCCGTAATCATTTGGCTGAAAATTCTTCAGACCCCATACAAGACCCACAAATGTTCCCAGGATACCAAGACTTGTAAAGATATCCGGAATCATTTCCAGAATACGCTTGTGAATGTGATTGTCCAGTTCTTCTTCATTCAAATAGTCTTCAATTTCACCGATACCTTCTTCACTTCTTGTGACGCTTGCTGTAAAATTCTCCATTTTACGGTCAAGATATGTATGATTAAAAATATCATTCAGATGAACAAGTTTATCAGCAGCAACCTTGCCATTGGTCTTGAAAATACCGGACAATTCTTCAGTTGCGCTGCGCAGAGCTTCAGCTATGGCACTCATCCGGAACATTCCGCCGATCATACCGCAAAGATACATGATGACCATAATTCCCAGGAAAACAAAGTTATAAATCATAACGCTTGTAGCTCCCTGGCCTACATAAATTGTCATACCTGCCGCTCCTGCAACAACTGCAAGAAATAAAATGATGTTAATTATTTTTTTTCCCATAATCAGCCTCCTCATCGCTGGTGTTTCTGCATTTGTTTCTGCTTTTCATTTATGTTCAGCATTTCATGGATATAATGACTGCTGAACAGCTGCTTTTTATTATGATATCATATCACTTTTTGAGGAACAAGATGGTAATTTCCAATTTTCCATTCCGGAATACCGTAACAGGAATCAGATCAGCCTGACTTTTATAAAATTGTAAGTCTGCATAGCAGACATTTCCGTTTAGCATCCTGTATGGAAAATCTTATCCTGTGCAAGGAGACAGGTCCCGTCCTCATCCACTCTCACAATATTTACTGCGCAGTTAGGCGGAACACAGCCATTCCAGAATGGAGTTCCCTCCGGATAAACATTCCTCAGAAGTGCCCTTACAGCACATCCATGGGAAGCAATCAGAACTGTTTTATCTGCAAGTGACGGATCCATCATTTTTTCCAGCCAGAATTCCCTGGTTCTCGCACAGATGTCCCTGATATTCTCTCCCTGATCCGGGCGTTCAAAATGTTCAGGATCATTAAAAAAAATCTCCATCTGTTCATTTACGACTTTTCCTTTTTCATCCTTGAAACGGGTACCTTCCAGAATACCGAAATTTATTTCCCTGATGCGAGGATCTTCAATGATCGGAACCGAAGAGCATCTGCTTCCGAGTACCAGCTCTGCAGTACGCCGGGCACGGACCAGCGGACTTGTAAAGCAGATATCAAAAGGAATCTCCTTCAATGCTTCTCCCGTCTCCCGCGCAAGCCGGATCCCTTCTTCTGCCAGAGGAATATCTGCAATTCCCTGGACTTTTTTCAGCGCGTTCCATTCTGTAACGCCGTGTCTTATAATATAAATCAGCATTTGTTACTCACCTTCTTTATTTTTTTCACGGGTAAGAAGATCCTGAACAGATTTCTGTGCCTGACGGAACTGCTTCTCAAAATACGCATTGATTTCAGCACCGTAAAGAAGCATCGTCATACAGATATACATCCACATCATGACCATAATAACCGCAGTCAAACTTCCGTACATATTGCTGAATCCCGGAAAAAACGAAAAATACAGCGAGAAAAAATACGAAAACAGTGACCATGCAACCGCTGTGATCAAAGCTCCGGGAACCTGGCTCTTAAAAGTTGCTTTTCGGTTTGGCATCACTTTGTAAAGAATAAGGAAAATAAAAAAAAGCACCAAAAATACAATCAGAGTTCTGGCGCTGATAATCCTTGCTATGATTCTCCCCAGAAACGGAAAATATTTTGCCAGTTCAAGCTGGATCCGGTTGCCAAGAACCAGTAAAAACAGACTTACAATCAATGCTATCGCAAAAAGCAGTGTATAAAAAGCAGCCTGTATTCGCCTTATCAGCCAGTTTCGTGTCTCATGAACATGATAGATGCTGTTCAGTCCGGTGATCAAAGCCATCAATGCCTTTCCGGCGGACCAGATTGCCACAGCCACTGAGGTAATAGAATAGACCGTTGTATTCCTTCCATATACTTCTGCCACAATCCCCATGATAAACTCCTGAAGATTCTGTGGTATCACACTGATAATTGCCTGACGCATCATCCCATAAGTTAAAGGTGTATATTTTATCATTGCAGTTAAGAACATTATAAATGGGATAAATGACATGATCATAAAAAAAGCGGCCTGCGCAGCAAATGCCGTTACATGATCCCCGCTTGTCCGTTCCACAAATCCTTTTAACAAAGAGATCAAAGACCTGTTCATTTTATTTCTCATCATTCTGACCTTTCTTTTCCTGAATGTCTTTTTATTTTACCATGAAACGCTATTTGTGACAAGAAGGAAACAACTATACTAATTGTCGGTGCTGTTTTTTGATAAAATCTCAACATTCCTAAAAAAATAATCAAGTATTTCCTTATAATCATATCCCTGTTCTGCCATCTCACTGGCAGCGGTCTGACTCATGCCGACTCCGTGTCCGTACCCCTTGCCATAAATCAGAATACTTTCACCCGGACTGGCTTTCATGGTAAAATAAGCGCTTGGAAGAAGTGTTCCGCCCTGTACGACAGTGCCGTCTTTTTCCGTAATCGTACAGCCTGAAGGCGAGAGAAATTCCCGTACGGAATATTCTTCTGTCAGATCAAAGGAGCCGGTATCTGCGGCAACATGAAGGCCTGTAACAGCTCCGCTCTGATTCTTCCTTGTAATTTCCACTGTTTTTAAAGCACAGCGGACAGATTCTGTTGTTTCTTCATCATTATAAGTGTCCTTTATATAATCCGTACACCTGTCCTCAAGTGTTCTCCATGGAATCGATACAGTCCATAAGCTCCACGGCTGTTCCTGATCAAATTCACACGGCACTGAATTCAGATACGAAGCTGCCTGTGCAGCGCCCCAGATTTCGTCAGTACTGGTAACACCCGCAGAAGTCGAAAAATAATATGCCTGTATCAGTTCTCCGTTCTGACATAATACTTGTCCTCGCGTTTCTCGCACCGCATTTGTCGTACTGTCACATGGCGCAGTATTTCCGTAAACCTGGAAACGGACACTGTCATCCACATCTGCATTATATTTCTTTAGTGTTCCTTTTTCTATCTGATAATAAGCATAGGTTCTGGCACAAACAGCCTGGGCTTTGAGAGCTTCCATTTCATAAGAAGACGGCATTTCACTTGGAACCACCGACTCAAGGTAAGTTTCCAGCGGCAGTTCATTAATCAGAAGAAGTCCCTGATCCGTATTTCGCACTTCCAGACATCCCCTGTAAGCCGGATTTCCCTGCTGACGTTCAATGGATGTTATGGTAATGCCGTTTTGCTGTTCCGGAAAGATCAGCATACCCCCTGAAAGTTCCGGACTGGCTGTTGTATATGTCACTTCCTCGCTGCCGCAGATAACTGATACCTTCTGATGATAATAGGACTGATACCCTGTATCCATCAGCAGCACGCGGATCAGTGAATCCGCGGAGTCTGCTATATCTGTACATGTTTCTTCTGCAAGAACCGCCACATTCTGAACTTCTTCTTTTTGATCCGCTTCCTCTGCATCATCAGTTATCAGATTCGTTTTTTCTTCACGGCCCATATTTATCTTTACAGCTTCCTCAAGCAGAGCCATCCATATCAGAAGTATCAGCAGCATAAGTTTTATACTATAAAAAAAACTGGTTCTCTTCATATATTAATTATATGAAAAGAACCAGAAAACATGGCAGTTTTGTGAAAAAACTTTTATAATTTTTCTCGAATATAAAATTTATAGGATGTATCAGATCTGTAGGTATCTCCCTCTTCAAGAAGCGGGGAATGGAAGGACTCTACATTCACTGCATTGGGTTCTGCCTGTGTCTCCAGACAGAATCCATCTCTCCTGCCATAAATATGTCCGTTTTTACCTGCTTCCTTCTCAATGAAATTTCCGGCATAGAACTGTACTCCGGGACAATCCGAAACAACATCCATAGCAATACCTGTAACCGGTGAATAAGCACTTGCGATATTTCTCTTATGTCCTTCGGAATAGTTATCTGTCACATAATTATGATCGTATCCGCCGGTAAACTTAAGCTGATCATAATCAGCTTCAATATCCTGACCGATCGGTTTCATCCTGGTGAAATCCATAGGGGTTCCGGCTACCGGTGCATATTCGCCGGTAGGAATGGACTGGCTGTCTCTTACAGGAGTGAAATATCCGGCATGAATGGTCAGATACTGTCCCAGAACATTACCGCTTCCTTCACCCGAAAGATTAAAATAAGAATGGTTCGTCATGTTTGCAACTGTTGTCTTGTCGCTGACGCCCTGATATGTAATCTTAAGCTCATTTTCATCTGTAAATTCATATTTCACAGAAATGCGCAGCTCACCCGGAAAGCCATTCTCTCCATCCGGACTGATCCGGAAAAAGGTAACACTGTTTTTCTTTTCATCAATATTTTCTACTTCCCACATTTTCTTCTCGAAACCATCAGGACCGCTGTGCAGGTTATTACAGTTCTCATTCCGGGCAAGAACAACTTCCTCCCCATAAATCGAAAATCTGGCATCTTCAATACGGTTGCCGTTTCTTCCGATGGTAGCGCCAAAAAAGCACCCATTTGTCAGATAACCCTGCATATCATCATACCCAAGAACAACATCTGTAAGTTTACCGTCCTTATCCGGTACACATAGTTTCACAAGAATTGCACCGTACTGCAGTACTTCCGCATATGCCCCTGATTCATTCTCCAGATGAAAAATACTGACATTCTCTCCTGTACGCAGTTCCCCAAACACTCTCTCCGTTACCATGATTCTATCCTCCTGACATATCAATATATAAAAAGAAAGGACCTTCTACGCGGTCCTGTTTTTACTGAATCCCGGAATGCCGTTCCCTTCTCTTTGACGCCTAGCTGATGCTAGGTGGGTGTCCTCAACAACTCTTCTGCCTGCCACGACGAGAGGTCTGACATCCGAGCTGCGATGTTGGAGTCCCTTTATGTCGATGTAGGTTCAAAATAAAA
>JALEHU010000037.1 GCA_022770365.1 Blautia sp.
TCATACAGAGGTCGACCACATTCAACGATTTCGAGTCCAGTGTATTTTTCATTTCAACTCACGACCTCATACAGAGGTCGACACTTTTGTGGGAGCTTCATCCTGCTGTTCTTTGCATTTCAACTCACGACCTCATACAGAGGTCGACGAACGGTTGATACACCTTCGGCCGCTGAAGAACCATTTCAACTCACGACCTCATACAGAGGTCGACCTCCTGATACCCGCTTCATCATGTGTCTGATCATATTTCAACTCACGACCTCATACAGAGGTCGACAATTTTTTGCTGCATGATTCCTCCTATGCCAGATCATTTCAACTCACGACCTCATACAGAGGTCGACTCGACCACAATGCCGTGTATATCAACAGTCTTGGATTTCAACTCACGACCTCATACAGAGGTCGACAATATACTGTTTTATTCTGTCCTTGCTGTTACTTATTTCAACTCACGACCTCATACAGAGGTCGACGTATCACTTCTTTTCTGGAGTAGTTCCTCTTTGTTATTTCAACTCACGACCTCATACAGAGGTCGACATGCCGAAGGACCTGCATTGTATATCATGGCTAAATATTTCAACTCACGACCTCATACAGAGGTCGACAATTATCGTTAATCAAAACCGCTTCCCGCTAGAGATTTCAACTCACGACCTCATACAGAGGTCGACAGATTTCAGTTTCGTATATGCTTCATCCTGACTCATTTCAACTCACGACCTCATACAGAGGTCGACATATTTCAACAAGAATCATTGATTCAGAAGGAAATTTCAACTCACGACCTCATACAGAGGTCGACCAGAAACAATTGCATGGATGCCATTACCGTGGATATTTCAACTCACGACCTCATACAGAGGTCGACAGATTCTGATCAAGTCGGAGCACATATTCATGGAATTTCAACTCACGACCTCATACAGAGGTCGACGGTTGTTAGTGCTATAAATAATTTCTTTTTCATTGTATTTCAACTCACGACCTCATACAGAGGTCGACCAATTCTCCGGAACCAAGATTATAACACCAACTAATTTCAACTCACGACCTCATACAGAGGTCGACAGCATCTGGTATACAACGCAACACATGTGAAAGATATTTCAACTCACGACCTCATACAGAGGTCGACAATATGCCTCGTAGAGACCTTGAAGGCCTTGGAGATTTCAACTCACGACCTCATACAGAGGTCGACCCTTGAAAAACCTGAAGAAGGCCCAGGAAGCAGCATTTCAACTCACGACCTCATACAGAGGTCGACGCAGGACGCAAGGAGGGATAACGATGGCAACATATATTTCAACTCACGACCTCATACAGAGGTCGACAATCTATGTACAGGCACTGCCATGCCGAGTTTTATTTCAACTCACGACCTCATACAGAGGTCGACTACATGCTGAAAGGATTCCAAGAAGAATACAATATTTCAACTCACGACCTCATACAGAGGTCGACTGGGGATGCGAAATAAGTGTTGTATTCTCGTAATATTTCAACTCACGACCTCATACAGAGGTCGACAAATACATCCTCCTGGGAATATGTAACATCCTGGTATTTCAACTCACGACCTCATACAGAGGTCGACTTTTGCCTTGTCCCAAGGATCAAGTGTTTCTTCATTTCAACTCACGACCTCATACAGAGGTCGACATGAATTCAAAACCAAGTCAGCTTTCTTGTTTCATTTCAACTCACGACCTCATACAGAGGTCGACCGTCAGTCCTCCTTACTTCCTGCGAATCTCGGAATATTTCAACTCACGACCTCATACAGAGGTCGACAGCAATTTCAAACAAAGAATCCATTAAATCCAAGCAATATTTGTCGTATTTCTACAAATTAACATTTTTTCACATGATTTTTTTATAATCTCCCTGTTTGAAATATGTAAAATCATTATTTTTATGGTGCGAATCCTCTGCGAATTTCTGTGAACTTCACATTCGCACTATAATATTAAAGTATCTGTCACATCAAATCCTGGTTTTGCACCTATATGCTCCACTTTATTTTTATACTTATCTCCCAGATAATAAAACCTTAAACTATCCACCTCTTTATCAATAATTTTTTCCAAAATATCTTTCACCTGTCTGCATTTAGTGGAATCCATATGACATTCAAATACAGAATTCTGTACTCTTTGCCCATAGTTCACACATTCCTTTGCAACTTTTCGAAGTCTCCTTTTCCCCGCATCGGTCTGGGTATTTACGTCATATGTAATTAATACAAGCATTTGATCACCTACTTCCAAAAAAACGGCGGATATTCATCCAAATCACCTCGCAGATACCTTGCCAGAAGCATACATTGAACATAGGGAACCATTCCCCATTCCACCTTTTCATCAAGAAACGGATGCTTAATTACTTCCTGTTTTTTAGACTGCCATGCTGATAAGAAAGTTTTCCTTCCTTCATCATTTAAAATAACGGCCCCATTTTCCTTTTTTATAAAATGCTCCTTCTTGATTATCCTTTTGTTAATCAGCGTCAATACAAACCGGTCCGCCATGATACTTCTGAATTCTTCCATGACATCTAATGCCAATGACATTCTTCCCGGACGATCCGTATGGAGAAAACCCACATAAGGATCTAAGCCAACTGCCTCCAATGCAGAACCACACATTCCGGCTAATAACGAATATGCAAACGACAGCATGGCGTTTACGTTATCCATTGGAGGCCGTTTATTCCTGCCATGAAAATAAAAACTTTCTTTTTGCTGAAGAATCAACTGGTCAAATACCGAAAAATATACAGTTGCGGCTTCCCCTTCCAGTCCAAGCAATCTATCAGCGTTTTCACACTTTCTTATATCTGTCAGACTTTGCGCCAGACTACCTGATTTTTTCTTAATCAGATCGGCATCCAAACGCAGCGCATAATCTCTGGAAGCTCTTTCCAGAACCCATCTCGCATTATATACTTTTCCTAAAATAAAATTCCTGGCAATATGTATTCTTTGCTGCTCATTTTCACTGATTCGATACTGTTGCTTTCTGAGCATCACATTTCCTTTTACTTCACCTGTAATTCTGGCAAGAAAGCGGCCATTCCCGGAC
Source organism: Blautia sp. (assembly GCA_022770365.1). Lineage (GTDB taxonomy): Bacteria > Bacillota > Clostridia > Lachnospirales > Lachnospiraceae > Blautia_A. The sequence continues at coordinate 3,093 of JALEHU010000037.1, forward strand.
ATAAAAGACAAATCAATATTCCGCTGTGCACAGGCTCCCATCAAGGCCGGACTGGCTCCTGTATATCCGAATGTTACGATCGCCTGTAAATTATGAAGCGGAACTCTGCCAATCTCTTTCTGTTCTTCCAAAACAACAACATTCTCTCCCTCCAGAGACAAATATCTGTTTCCCGAAGTTACATACAATGTGTTTAAAAGTCTTTTCATGTTTCTTCCTCTTCCGCAAGAATCTTTTCAATATATCCGGAAACAGATTTCTTTTTATTTAATACCGGAAGACAGATATCTTTCAGAGAACAGGCATTGCATTTCCTGCTGATTTTTACCTTAGGAGTATACTGCTGATCATAATACTTATGCATTTCGGTAAACATACTTTTTACTTTGCCTTTTATCTCATCAGTAAATACCACCTTCATACGATGTCTTGTTTCTCCATAATAGATATATCCATATGGAATTATACAGCAAAGCATCTCCTCCAGGCATAATGCCTGCGCCGTCACCTGTAAAATATCCACATCATTCTCTTTTGGCTTCCCTCTTTTATATTCGACAGGAACAACTGCATAACTGCCATCTCTTCCATCCAAAGATACTCCATTAGTACACCTGTGAAATTCAACTACATCACATTCACCACTCACGCCCATTTCTCTGGAATGGATCGGCATTGCCCGTACGATCAGCAAATCTCCTCTTTTTTCCCTGAGGCTGGCATCATGAGCATTTTCATGAAGAATTTTTCCTTCGACAGTCCTCACATTTTCCTGCCATTGCATTTCAATATAAGCCAACGCCCACTGTCTGCGGCAAAATGCAAAGTGCTGGATTCCGGATAATTGGAGAAATTCATCCTCATTATACAAAATCAAATTCCTCCGGTTTCATACAGCCATCCACATTCCATTGGATCTCATAATCCTTAAATTCTGACGGATGTTCAATTTCTTTATTCATACAAAATCCGCGCTGAATCTTTCCACTGGAAATTGCCGGGGTTTTTTCATCATGCTGCCACCAGTACAATTTGCAGACTTCCATACTTCCTTCCGGTCTCGCTGAAGATGCATCATTTTCAAACAAGGTTTTCAATGCTTCTTTCAAAAGTTCTGCATCTTCCTGGCTGAATCCAGTTTTCTCAGCAAGCTGTACGTTCACACTTCCCATCACTTTATAAACAGCAAATCCGACTCTGTGTTTTGTCCCCATCGTATCAGATGCTTTACTTTCTTTCCCCGCTTCGCTGTTCACGCTTTTCGTAATCTGCATACTAATAATATCGATTGGAGATAAACTTACTGCCTGATGGATAGAAACAGGGCCTCTTACGCCAAACGAAACATGTTCTCCTTTAAAAGCGAAAACCTGACCAAAGGCTCTTACATCCAGCCATTCCTTACATGCAATCTGTGCACATTTATCACGATTTGCCTCCTTCTTATTATTCATCTCTTTCTTCAGTTCTGCACATCCTTCTGCCCGTTCTTTCAGACTGTTAAAAGAATCATCTGAACGGTCATCTGACTGTACAAATATTTTCTGTCCCATATCCTGAAGGCGGTTCCTTATTTTTCTTTTGATACAAACATCGGAAATTTCTCCATATCCATCCAGATTAATTCTCGGTCGATTACCATTTAACGGATCTCCATTTGGATTGGCATTGTGTACGCTGATAAATAAAGTAAAATCAATTTTTCCTTTTAACTCGCTCATAAGTTATTCCTCCTCTTTATTATCCTGTCTATAATTTTTCAGATCATATGACTGGCTGTGAAATCCAAGTAAATATAAGCCATTTAATTTGCGGTTATCCTTGTATTCCCCAATATTAAAAAGCTGATTTATTTCATCAAGCTGATTCTCATAATACCGTCTTTCCGGTGCATTTAACTTGTAAAAATACGGCTGTATATTCTCCTCAATGATCTTCCATGTCTCAAATGGACGCTGAGAAAAATGATTCATATATCGTTTTGCATTGGTAGCTCTTGACCCGTCTTTATCTCTATCATAAGTACGATATTCTACCCGATCCGCAATTGCCAGCAGCCTTCCATATAAATAATCCCGTTCTCTGCAAGTTCTGTCCAGTGCCACTTTCCATTCCTCCTTTTTCGTTTCTTTCCTGTATTTTTTTGTCATAGAGCATGCCAATGTCAAAATCCGCTCCCAGTTTTTTCTGTCTTTATAAGCCATCGGATTAGATGCCTTATTAACTGCTCTGTCAACATAATCACGAGGGATTCTCCGAGCATCCCATATACACGGAATTAATCTTTTTGCCACTTCGGCATACATTTTTTTACTGTTTGCATCAGGAATCGTAAGCATCCCTTTACTTTCCACGCCAAAAAGAATATCTGCTGCATCTCTGACTCCAACCATCCCCCGGAATTGTGTCCGTTTTCCTTCCTTCCATTTTTCATGCACCCATTCACATTCTTCATGCCATTTTTTTATATTTGCAAGATATCTCGCCGACTCCAGTGTCTTCGTCTCAACCAAAGACAATCTTCCGGTCGTTGCTGCATCTACCCCTAACAATATCATTGCAGATGTATTACTGATCTGTCTCCCGTATCCATTGAGGGCTTTATAAAATGCTTCTGCTGTGATTCCATTTCCATCAGAAACATCATCCTCTTCATCCTCTTTCTGCCAGGAGAAACCTTCATTTTCATAATCTGTGATGATCATATCTGTGTCCGCATCCCATCTCGGCATTGCAAGTTTATTGGATTCCCAGGTTGCTATAGTAAGTGTGTCAAAGGATCTTCCCTGCTTTCTGATAATCCACTTTAAAGCATTATGCATTTTCTGAGAAGTCTCATTCCCGACAGCAAAAGCTTCTTCCTTGTCAGTAAATCTTCCCCGATATGTAAAGTTCTGACTGTCATTTGCAGAAATTAATTTTGCTCCATCGCCTTCATTTCGGATTTTTTTTGAGTGTAAATAAGTAATTGACTCCATATTACCGCTCAGATAACAAATCTCTTTGTTTTTTTCCAAAGATCTGCTATATTCAATGTAGCACTTCTGAAGAGACTGATCACTCCAGCATTTATCCTGAATGTACACATCATCTGAAAGAGCGCCCACAGGCCTCACGACAAACCTGACAAATGCCTTGGTCTGTGCAATTCCCTGAATCGTTTCTTTCTCATCCAGTCTTCCTGCCTCATTCAGCTTCAGAACTTTATAGTCCAATAGATCCTTTATTAGTGTATTTTTCTGTAAATAACAATAGATCGCGCGGACTTTCTCATGAGAATAATCCGAGTTACACCACTTCTCCAGCTGTTTTATATACAGATCATGGCATACACCATCATCCTCACAATAATATTTATAATCCCCTGCAAGATATCTTAAATTATCACATAGCGGATGAGGTTCTTTACCGGCAGTTCGGCTTCCTGATTTCTCAGTGATTGGAATAATAGTAAACTTTTCATTGTTATCTACAGGTTCAGCCCTCATAAACACACCATTCTCATCAATCGTAACTTCTATCTGAGCTGTCACAGTTGTATGAAACGGCGGAAGCAACACATAAGGCATCTTATTTCTTTCTTCAACAATTCCTGCTTTGTCACTGTTTTTTTCATATAAATCAATAAGTTCTTCTGCCCAGTTCACTCACTCACCTCCTCTTCCGTAAATTCATTCAGACCGATAAAATTCCCATCTCCAAAAACTCGTCTTTTCATTTCCCTGATATGTCTTTTCTGTATACATTCTTCCGGTCTGACAAACTCAATAATTCCCCCTTTTTTCATAACCGGCTTCCAGAAACGTACCGTCATTTTATTCTGGTCTTCCGGCAAAACTGCTTCATCTGCATAGGTTATTCCGTGATACATAAAACCGTATTCCACTTCTCCCGGCATTGAATCATAGTAACTTTCTCCTTCACCAAATATGCAGGGCTCCGCAAAGGCCTGACACTCTCTTGTCCCCAGGAAAATATCTCTGCGGCCACCTCTTTCTACCATTCTCTTTGCAATATTGTGATGTTTGTTTTCATTTCTGTCCTGCTCCAGTTCCGGATGATTCAGGTTAAATTCAAAATGGGCTCTGACCTGGTAACATACATCTTTCAAATATGTATAATATGCCAGCTCATTTCCGCCATTATAGGCAATCGGCCGTATTCCTTTGGTTTCCGTCTGAATGGGTTTCATAACACGCACTGCATCAATAATCCAGATAATTGTAGGTTTCCAGTAAATACTTTCCACGATTCCTTTTAATGCTTCATACGTAGGAATATGGTAACTTGTCTTTTCACCGCCTACACGCATAACCGGATCCGCAAACAATGCATACCCGCCGTAAACTTCAAATTCTATTGTATTTCTGTATTTTTTCAAAAACATTTCACCTCCGTCACATCATCAGAATATCCATCTTCGGATCGTCTGATACCCCGACTTCTTCATCATAATAACCCTTGCTCAGCACCAGTATTTCATTATCGCATATCTGATGTATGGCATTATTTAATTTATCTCTTCTCCATTCCGAAATACCAACCGTATATCTTTGAAGCAATCTGATTTCCTTTCGCTTTTCATCTCCTTTTAAATGATTGCTTTCCAGTTTTTCAATGGAAGTCTTCGCCTTCTCATCATATGGAATTACAATACTGATCTTACTTTCATTGGAAATAACTTCAAACTCTTTTCCTGCTGTCTGGAATGCCTGCGCAAATAACGGTCTTTTAGATTTTGGATTATGACTGCGTTTATACTGATTACGTCCTGTATTATCTTTCCCCAACAGATCTACTAAGGTTGTATGGTAATTCTTCGTTGGATATTTTGCTTCCTCTGTGCTTAATTCATGATTGTAATTATCATAATACTTTTTTATTGCTTCCTGAGAATCCAGTGAACCACCAGGATTATCCGGAATATTTCGATATTCATCCAGTACCTTTTGCAAGGCATTCTGCGCTGCTCTTATTTCCGGCAAGTGGCTCAGGTTTTCCGCTTCTTTAGACATCTGTACAATATAGACAGCACCAAGTCCTTCCAGTTCTTTGTGCCGATTGCATCTTCCCGCAGCCTGAATGATATTATCCAGGCCGGCCTTTGAACGCACTACACATCCAAATGAAAAATTCACACCAGCTTCTACCAGCTGTGTACTGACACATATCACCTTTTTTCCAGTTTTAGCTTCCTTCAATGCAGCTTTAATTTGTTCCAGTTTATCCAGCTTATGCTCAGCGCACATATTATTACTTAAATGGAACAGCTGATATTCACTCTCATTACATTCTCCTTTGAGCGATAAAAACAGATTGCGGGCACAGGTCGTAGTATTCACAATGATTAATATGCTTTTAAACACTTCTGTTTTATCCAGAACAAAATCCCTTAGATCGGTTATCTCCATCCCGCCAGGGCAAAGACCGGTCTTATCGATAATTTCTGTCCTTTTAAATGTATCGGCATATTTTTTTATTTCACCTGTCATCTCCATACATTCACATATATTATTTTCTGCGCGAGGTGCCAGAGTAGGCTGTGTAGCTGAACATAAGATTACGGTTATATTACAGAACACCGTCAGAAAGTTCACTGCCAGATTAAATAGTTCTGTACATTTATCAGGGACAGCCTGTACTTCATCAAAAATAATGATGCTGTTGCACAGTGTATGCATTCTTCTGATACAGCTTTTTTGTTCTGAAAACAGCGTGTTTAATATCTGAACTGCCGTAGTAACAATAATCGGAGAATCCCATGTCTCTGTTAATTCCCTGTATTTTCTTTCCTTCTTTTCATCTTCGCAGATCACATTACAATGGTGTTCCAAAACTATCTCCGGATTTCCCACTGCTCTCCGGATTTCCAGAGCATTTTGTTCCAATATTGAATTATAGGGGGCGACATAAATAATATGCTGTTTCTTCTGCTCTATCGCATGATGAAGTGCGAAACGCAGACTGCTGAGAGTTTTTCCTGCACCTGTAGGAACTGTCAGCCTGTAAAGTCTTTGCTCGTCTTTTGCCGCTGCCATACATAAATCTGAAATTTGCTGTCGATATTCATTTAACAGATTTCCGTTTGATGGATCTTTCCGAACCTGCGGCAGGAAACAGTTTTCAAAATAATACGTACTGTCTTTCCAGACCTGCTGCGTTTTTTCTGCAGAAATTCTCTCCGGCAAAGAAATACCTTGCGAAAAACAGGATGTATCTGTCCAATCGCTGTCAATTAACATGGATATCAGCAAACGTATATACATACCCATGAAAAAATCACCATTTCCGCACTTACGGTTATGTAATTGATCCTTTTTCATGAAAGAGCCGATTTGGTTACTGATATACTCAAAATCTCCCTTTGCAGCTGTACATTTTTCTTCCAATGCATTTTTATCAAACATCCGGAAAAATCTCTGTTTGATCAATTCATCGTCAATACTTTTTTCACTTCGTCTCTCTTCTAAGGTCCGTCCTGTCTGTAAATCGATACAATCCTGCAATCCATGATGGGAATACACTGCAATCCCGATTATTTCTGAAAACATTCTATTTTCCGCCAGTTCATTGGCAATACGTCCTCCTGCAGTAGAATGATCCAGATTATGTTTATGTACATTTTCTCCATATTTCAGAATTGCCCGAAAGTCATCCTGATTCTCCTCACCTGCTTTTCCGGCATCATGAAGAATTCCCGTAAGGTGACACATATTTTTCAGTTCCGGAAGCGGACATATTTTTTCCGCATATTCCGCAACATTTTTAAGATGTTCCTTCAGTAACTGTTTTCTCCCGGTTTCATAAATGACATGTGCCAGATATTCCTCTTTTAACGAAGTGCCTTCATTATAATTCAAACTGTAATTGTCTTCCATAAAACACCTCTTCGAATCGTGTGCATCTTTCTTTTATTCAGTTTTACATTTTCTATATGATAAATTTTATCAGACAAAAGCCAGTTTCACAAGGCTGTTGTCTCATATATTTCGTTTGTATGCAAAACAAACAGCCTTGTTTATCAGCCTGGCAATTACTCTCTTGGCAATTTCAGCAAATTATCAGCTGAAGTATGATTCGCCTCCGAACGAACGTACTTCTCACCTGTAGAACTTACTGCCGGAATTAAAAATGGATAGGGCGGAATATTTACCTGAATTGATTTGGGATATCGCTTAAGAAAGTCATATACCTCTGCTTTCTTCCAGTATGAATTTGTGGCATCCATATAAATAGAGTCAATGTCACATACATCCTGAGAATAGGCACAGCAGTGCTTCATTTTGATTTTTATTGCTTTCATAGAAAAAGCCTCCTTTATAAAATTTTTTCGCAGGAATTATTAATTCCATATTATGGGTTGAAAAAACTTCGCAGAAAGCTTTACAAATTAAGAAATTATATGTAGAATAAAAGTGGTTGGGTTTTATTCAAATTATTATATTCTTAATTTGAATAGGCTTTCTGTAAGATCACAATGTACGCCAATACATTGTGATCTTTTTTCTATATTGAATATATCACTACTTCTTGTTCGTGTCAATATTAAATATATATTAATGTAAAATAATTATATGGTTATTAATACTGCGGTTAGACATTTATTTCTTCTAACCGCATCAATATATAAAGAAAATTTATATCAATGTCTTTCAACTCACGGACATTTATACCAATATATCCGACAACAGGTAAATAATGTAAGGAACCCAAATAAATTCCCGACATTATTTTACCTTTAAACTTACAAATCTTTACTCATACTCTGAATCTTATGTTTCATGAGCTTCAAACTGCGTCATGCAGTACTTTTCAGCAAGCTGTATAAATTCATCTGCCACAGCAACCTGCCTCTCGGATTCTTCCCGGCTGGCAATATGGCAAAGGCATACCTCCTTCCCATTGCAATCCTTTACGAAAACTACATACTACGCAAATTACATACTCTATTAATTACATTGTATCCCCTGACCTATATTCTAACAGCCGGATTTTCACTCCATTTCTATCGTAGCCGGCGGTTTCCCTGTACAGTCATATAGTACCCTGTTAACATGCTTCACTTCATTCACGATTCTGCTGGTTGTCTTTCCGATTACTTCCCACGGGATCTCTGCGCTCTCTGCAGTCATAAAGTCGGTCGTGGTCACAGCTCTCAGGGCAATTGCATAATCATAGGTTCTCTCATCGCCCATGACGCCGACGGATTTCATATTGGTCAGGGCTGCGAAATACTGGTTTACTTTCTTGTCCCAGCCGGCTTTGGCGATTTCTTCGCGCCAGATGGCATCAGCATCCTGAACCATTTTCACTTTTTCGGCGGTGATTTCCCCGACAATGCGGATGCCAAGACCCGGACCCGGGAATGGCTGACGGAATACAAGATAATCCGGAATGCCAAGTTCAAGTCCGGCTTTGCGCACTTCATCCTTGAAAAGATAACGCAGAGGCTCGATAATTTCTTTAAAATCCACATAATCAGGAAGACCTCCCACATTGTGGTGGGATTTAATGACTGTAGACTCGCCGCCCACGCCGCTCTCAACCACGTCCGGATAAATCGTTCCCTGTACAAGGAAATCCACAGCACCGATCTTCCTGGCTACTTCCTCAAATACACGGATGAATTCCTCACCGATGATCTTGCGTTTTTCCTCAGGTTCTTCTACGCCTGCCAGTCTGCTGTAAAATCTCTCCTGAGCATTCACGCGAATGAAGTTCAGGTCATACGGACCTTCCGGCCCAAAAACAGCTTCCACTTCATCGCCTTCGTTCTTTCTGAGAAGGCCGTGGTCTACAAATACACAGGTCAGCTGATTTCCAACTGCTTTTGACAGAAGAACTGCTGCAACAGAAGAATCCACGCCGCCTGACAGTGCACAGAGCACTTTGCCGCTGCCGACCTTTTCGCGGATGGATCTGATGGAATCCTCGACGAAAGAGTCCATCTTCCAGTCACCGGCACAGCCGCAGACATTGTAAACAAAGTTGGAAAGCATCTTCGTTCCTTCCTGGGTGTGAAGAACTTCCGGATGGAACTGGATTGCGTAAAGATTCTTATCGGTATTCTCCATACCGGCTACCGGACAGTCATTGGTCCATGCGGAAATCTCAAATCCCGGTGCGGCTTTGGAAATATAGTCGTTGTGGCTCATCCAGCAGATAGTCTTCGGAGATACATTTGTAAAGAGTTTGGAATTTGTATCTACATTTACCTCAATCTTACCGTACTCGCGGACAGGAGCTTTTTCTACCTTGCCGCCGAGAAGGTGCATCATCAGCTGAGCGCCATAGCAGATGCCCAGGATCGGAACACCCAGCTCAAAAATCTCTTTTGTATAGGTCGGTGAATCCGGCTCATAACAGCTGTTCGGTCCACCTGTAAAAATAATTCCCTTAGGCTGGATATCTTTAATTGTCTGAATGTCCGTCTTGTAGGAATAAATCTCGCAATACACATTACATTCTCTGACACGGCGTGCGATCAGCTGATTATACTGTCCGCCAAAGTCAAGTACAACAACGGTCTCTCTCTTCATCGTCTTCCTCCTAAAAGTAATTATGCCGCAGGAAAGAGTTTTTCGTTACCGGCCACACAATGGGCAATAACATTTCTGCTGCTTTTCTTATTTTTTATTCTTCTACTGTTTCTGCACCCATTATAAGGGAGCTCTGAAAATTTTACAACATTTTTTTAAACCGTTTTCTTCTATAACCAGGCTCACAGTTGTCATCCTGTTTAGAAGTTTTTTAGAAATCCATCATCTTTTTTTCAAATCTTCCTCACACTTTCATCACATTTGGGCAGTATATTATTAATCAAATAAAGCGAAAGCTTTTTTACATAGATTAGTTATTTTGGATGTGGCACCAGCCACTCCCATACTATTTTTTCTTTTTCATACTCGCCGGGCTCCGCAAGGGTCCGGCCCTCCTTCTTTTATAAGCATTTTTTTAATTCTATAATTTCAATGATACAAGGGTCATAAGGTCATGTGTTTCATGCTTGCATAAAAAAACATGACTTTTGGAACCCGCAAAAACATGAATTTCCACTATATCGTCACACAGGAAAAGCCTATGCTGGACAACCGTTGTACCGAAGATTTTGATGGAATTCCGGTCACTATTGACGGAAAGCCGGTCACTATCCTTGAATGGCTGGCTGCTCACCGGAAAGAATCTGACGTATGAAACAGTACGAAATTCTTTTATGTCACTTTACTTTCATAAATAACTTTTGTATAATGTTTGGAGTTTATTTTACATAAAAACAATATACATAAGAACAAGAATACATAAACTCCTCAACAGCAAAAGATAAAGTGAGGCAATCATGTTTGGATCAGGTACGATCATTAACACCGCGGCTGTCATTGCAGGCGGACTCATCGGTGTGACTTTAAAGAAAGGAATTCCGGAAAAACACAGCCAGATTCTCATGCAGGCCTGCGGCGCTTCCACGATTTTCATCGGCGCCGCCGGCGTCATGGAAAAAATGCTGGTTATCAAAGACGGGGCATTATCCACTCAGGGAACCATGCTGCTTATTTTTTCCATGGTACTCGGCAGTCTTGCCGGAAGTCTTCTGGATATTGAATCTCATCTTGAAAATTTCGGAGAGTTTCTGAAGCGAAAATTACATACGGAAAATGATACTCATTTTGTTGAGGGTTTTGTCACCTGCACCCTTGTGATCTGCATCGGAGCTATGGCGATCGTCGGCGCTATCAAGGATGGACTGACCGGTGACTACTCCACTCTTACAGCTAAAGCGATTCTTGACTTTGTGATTGTAGTTATTTTTGCGTCCACCCTTGGAAAAGGTGTTATCTTTTCTGCGCTGCCTTTGTTTCTTTATCAGGGACTGATCACCTGCGCAGCTGCTGCTTTCGGTGATTTTATGAGTGCTGCACTGATTTCCGATATTTCCTATGTAGGTTCCGCACTGATTTTCTGTGTCGGCATCAACATTGCCTTCGGCAAGAAATTCCCGGTAGGCAATATGCTCCCGGCACTGCTGATTCCGGCGGTTTACGCAGGACTCCGGCGTTTTTTATAAAGGAAAGGATACCTCATTTCTGAAAATTATCAGATAATATGATGTTGAGAACAAAAGGTATTTTGACCCCGGTATCAGAATATATCAGAATAAAGAACCGGAAACAGAATGCATAAAAGAAATGATATTGCATCCGCCAACAACTAAAATATCAGGAGGTTTCCTATGGACATACTTTATATTGTCATTCCGGCATATAACGAGGAAGCAAACATACGACAGGTAATTGAAGACTGGTATCCGGTCGTCGAAGAGCATTCTGCCAGTCAGCAGTCAAGACTGGTTATTATTGATGACGGAAGTAAAGACAACACATACAAAATCATAACAGAATGCGCTGCTTCGCGCCCCCTTTTAAAAGCTGTCACCAAAAAGAACAGCGGCCATGGTCCCACCGTACTGGATGGATATCGTTATGCCCTGAAGCATGGAGCTGATTATATTTTCCAGACAGATTCTGATGGTCAGACACGCCCTGAGGAATTTGCGGAATTCTGGTCTCAAAAAGACATGTATGACATGGTAATTGGAAATCGCAAAGGCCGTCAGGATGGTGCATCCCGTGTATTCGTGACGAAAACATTAAAACTGGTTCTTCGTCTCTGCTTCGGAGTAACCGTTCCGGATGCAAACACTCCTTTCCGCCTGATGAATGCAGAAACACTGAAAAAATATATCGACCTGATCCCCAGAGATTTCAACCTTCCAAATGTACTCATTCCGGTAATATATACAAAACAGAATTGTAAGATAAAATATATTCCCATTACCTTCCGTCCCCGTCAGGGAGGCACGAATTCCATTAATATGAAAAAGATTACAAAAATCGGTATACATGCCGTCAAAGACTTTCGGACTATCAATAAGACAATACCGGCATCCGGTTTACATAAGAAAAAATGACTGCAACAGTCCGTCACATAATAGTACAGAGGTGTTTTCATGCAGCAATACATGAAAACACCTCTGTTTTTTTACCACCAGATAATATAAATCAACGTCAGGCAAAGCCCGATTCCCACAAGCATCAGTCCAAAAGACAGACTTCTCTGAATGATCATATTCGTCTCTTTAAACTCTTCATTCCGCACAGCCAGAAGATGAACATAATCTTTCTCTCCCGGATGTTTGCGGTTCCAGAAACGATTTCCCAGATTCTGGAATCCATTCAGGAACTTACCCACAAATTCCGTTACCGCATTGCCCTCCGGCCGTTCATGCGGCAGCGGACTGTCAGAATAGATCGTCTTTCGCAGCACAACAATCAGAAGTTCCAGGATACTGTCCGCAATCCTGCAGAACACACCACATACAAAAGGCAGAAACTGAAGAAGAACCGGACGGTAGATCAGATTTTCAAGATCCAGCCACTTCGGCCACGCATCGATATAACACCTTGCACTGCCTTTCTTTTCCGAAGTTTTTCTCATCAGATACCGGCGGATCACAAACAGATAAACCACCGCACCGATTCCGATGGAAATCAGTGCTCCGGAAAGATTTTTCAGGCTGAAATATACCACCGCATGTCCTGTCTCTTCCAGATTCATAAGCCCCTGCCCGAGCTCTGCTATGCGATCCATAATCGTATGCGGGAACAATCCCCAGATCAGCAGCACAGCCGCACTGATTCCCAGCGCCAGGGAGCTCTTCAGATTCATGTATTTTTTCATCTGGTCAAATTTCCGCTGCACTTCTGCACTGGAATTTTTCTCCACAAAAATTGCCGCATATAATTTTGTCATATACGCAACAGTCAGACCGCCGCTGAACAGGAAAATATATTCCACAGCATGCATCACCCAGTCGCCGCCGTATTCCACAATGCTTTCATGAATCAGGGTTTTGCTGATATATCCACCAAAGAACGGAATGCCTCCGATTGCCAGTGCTCCTGTGAGAAAAATCGCCTTCAAAAGCGGTTTTTTCCTTCCGAAGCCCCGTATCTCATTAAGCTTCAGCGCATGTGTATTCATAAAAATCACACCTGCAGCCATAAACAGTACCAGCTTGATCATGGAATGATTTACCATATGAAGCAGCGTTCCATGCACAGCCATGGCATTTTCTTCTCCCAGCAGTCCCTGCATTCCCACACCAACCAGTATAAAACCGATCTGAGACATGGACGAGCAGGCCAGTGTTCTCTTCAGGTCTATGGAAAATACCGCCAGAAGAGCCCCTCCGAACATGGTCAGCACACCGATTCCCAGAATCAGATTCCCCCATGCGGTATCATGTAGAAACAGATTGCTGCTGATGATCAGAATCCCGAAAACACCGGTTTTTGTAAGAATACCGGACAGCAGAGCTGACGCCGGGGCCGGTGCCACGGGATGAGCCTTTGGCAGCCAGATATGAAGAGGAAATGCTCCGGCCTTTGCACCGAATCCCACCAGCATACAGGCACCTGCCGCATAAAGGGCATCCTTATTCTCATATACACGTGCTGCCGGTAAAAGTTCAGAGATCACCAGGGTTCCCAGTTCCCGGTAAAGCAGGAACAGGCCCATAAGCATGACCAGTCCTCCGATCACCGCGACTGCCAGATAGGTAGCCGCAGCCCGAAGTGACTCGGGATTTTCCTCCTGTGCAACCCATACATAAGAAGTAAAGGACATAATCTCAAAAAAGATAAACGTCGTATACAGATCTGCTGACAGAAAAACACCCATGGTCGCTCCCAGTGTCAGCAGCAAAAACAAATAAAACCGGTTTCTGTTTTCATGATGGAGGAAATATTCTCCGGACAGAAGCGTTGTCATCATCCACATCAAAGCTGCAATAACACTGTAGACCACACGGAATCCATCCAGCGTAAAACTCAGTCCGAATCCACAGATTTCGGGAATATGTACCTGCGCATAAATTCTGTCGTACACGCCCGATTCCACGGTGCCGGACAATGCTGAAGCACCTGATACCCCTGCAGCTCCTCCAAGACTCATAACTGCCAGCATCACAGCCAGCAAAAATTCACTGATCACCACAGATTCCGCCAGATAATTGCGGTATTCCTCGCGGTATCTACCCGCCGCATAAGAAAGGAGTCCGCCCAGAAATGGATAAAATACCAGAATCATCACGATTATATTCATTCTCTCAACTCCCTCCTCAATTCATTGCCGCAGCAATCGATTCCAATGCTGCGATCATCGGTTCCGGATGAAGACCGAACACAAACATGGCAATAACAAAAATCACCAGCGGAAGAATCATCATCCAGTTGGGATCTTCCACATCCGAAATCGTATCATAGTCAAAATCCTTTCCCGGAAAAAAAGCCCGGATGGAAATTGTCATCATATAAATTGCCGTCAGAAGCGCAGACACCAGAAGCGCGGCCACGCCCAGATAACCCAGCGGATTCTCACTTGACACAGCAGCTTTTGCCAGATTCCATTTACTGATAAAACCACAGAGTCCCGGTACGCCCATCAGAGCCATTCCGGAAATGGTAAAAATCGTAAAAACTTTTGGCATTTTCCAGCCAAATCCCCTCAGTTCGTGAATATAGTTCCTGCCGGTCTTGTAAATAACTGCCCCGGCGCAGAAAAAGGAGCAGATCTTCATTACCGCATGAAATACCATGTGACTCAGCGCGCCAACAAGTCCCAGCGGCGTCATTAACGCTGCTCCGAACAGGATGTAGGAAAGATTGCTGACTGTAGACCATGCAAGACGCCTTTTCAGATGTGTTTCTTTCAGCGCTCTGCTGCATCCGTACACAATGGTAAAGATCGTCAGGCCCAGCACAACCATCTGTGCCCAGGTTCCTCTGAGAAGTTCTGTGCCAAAACTGTAATATGTCACACGGATCACGGTAAAAGCTCCGGCCTTGACAACTGCCACCGCATGCAGAAGCGCTGTTACAGGAGTAGGCGCCACGCCGGCTTTTGGAAGCCAGGAGGAAAAAGGAAACATTGCCGCCTTAACACTGAACCCGCAGAAGCACAGCACATAGATCAGAAGCATCAGCCCCTGCCTGTCTCCCAGCGCAGCCGCATCAATCACTCCACCCGGCACGAACACGGAAGTTGTTCCGTAAGTCAGGATAAAAATCATTCCGATAAACGCAAATGCCGCGCCGCCCAGAGAATAATACAGATATGTACGGCTGGCCAGTATCGCCTCTCTAGTCAGCGTATGCATGATCAGAGGCAGGGTCACCAGACTCAGCATTTCATAGAAGAAATACATGGTCAGAATATCTTCTGCCAGAGCAATTCCCAGTGTCACTCCATAAGTGATCACATAGAACATAAAAAAGTATTTCTCATGCCCCTCATGCTTCATATATTCAAACGAATACAGTGTAGCCAGCGGCCACAGAGAAGACAGGATTCCGGCAAACACCGTTCCCAGTCCGTCCAGGCGGAAGCTGACACTTAAATTACCGGTAAACCGGAACAATGTAAACGAACCGTCCGGTCTGGATATCAACAGAGCCCACACCAGCAGAGAAGTAAGCAGAACAATGCCTTCCACATACCATGTCATATGCCTGCGGGTTTTAAACGGAATCAGGGGAACCAGAACCCCGAAGATGATCGGAAGCAAAACGACTACTACCATCATATTTGCACTCATTGATTCGTCCTCCCTTCCTACATCAGTCCCGAAATCAGCTGACTGATATAGTCGATCAGCGGATTCGGCAAAACACCAAGAATTATTGTCAGGCTCGCAAGGATACCCAGGGGAATCAGCATCATCATGGATGGTTCCTTCTTTTGTGCATCCCGGATATCCACGGCACTGCTTTTCATTTCAGAATTTCCCGCAGACGTTTTTTCTCCGTCCCTTTTCCCGGGGAAAAATCCCTTCATCGTCACCGGAAGCAGATACCCCGCTGTCAGCAGAGCACTGAGCAGCAGCACCACCGGTCCCAGCCAGCCAAACACGCCCACATCCGCATTCAGCGCACCTTCCGCCAGATACCACTTGCTCACAAAGCCGCAGGCCGGCGGAATTCCGATGAGCGCCAGAGAAGCAAAGGTATAGCACCATACTGTTTTCGGCATCCGCTTCCCGATTCCTGTCAGCTCACTGACTCTCGTTTTTCCACATTCAAATATAAATACTCCGGCAGTGAGAAACAGCGCGCTTTTGATAAATGCATGAAACACTGTATGGAGCAATGCTCCCGTTATTCCCATGGGTGTCAGCAGAGACAGCCCGAACAGAATATAGGAAATCTGGCTTACTGTAGAATATGCAAGCCTTTTTTTGAAAACAGGTTCCCGATAAGCCAGCATGGAACCCATAAATACCGTAACAAGTGCCAGCACCATCCATGCAGTCTGCACCCAGGTTCCCCTGATAAAATCCGGTCCCACTACATAGTAAACCGTACGGATTGCCGCAAGCACACCGGCTTTTACCACAATTCCGGAAAACACTGCGGATGCCGGAGAGGGTGCTACCGGATGAGCGGCAGGCAGCCATGAGTGGAGCGGCAGCATACCGGCTTTTGCACCGAATCCTGCCAGCATGGCAAAAACTGCGATTAAAAGAATTGTCCTATGATCCTGCGCCAGAACCGGATTCAGCGTTCCCCCCGGCGTAAATGCCAGGGTATCACAGTTCTGATATAAAAAATATATTCCGAACAGTCCCATATAGGCTCCGCACAGAGAATAAAACAGATATTTCAGAGCAGCCATGACCGCCTCCCTGGAACCGTTATGCAGTACCAGAGGTGCAGAGGTCAGTGTCATCAGCTCGTAAAAAATATACATCGTCACAAGATTTCCTGCGAAATCCAGCGCCACAATCACCCCATATACAATGAGATAGAGGCCGAAAAAGCGTTTTTCCCCGCCTTCATGCTCCATATAAACAAAAGCATAGATTCCCACGCACACCCACACAATGCTTGTAAAGGTTACATAAAGCCTGCTGATGCCGTCAATATGGAAATACACAGGAATATCTTTCATAAGATAAAACAGCGTCACGCTTTTGTCCCCTGTCCAGGCTGCTGCAACAGCGAGGACAGCCGATATTACCAGAACAGCTCCCGCAGCCTGATGCAGACGACGGCGTTCGCACTGAGACATCAGCAGCAGAAAAATACCGGCAATCACCGGCAGAAATACCGGCAGCAAAATCCAACCATTCATGTCATTTTCCTCCTATGCAGACATCTTAAGAAAACATTGCGAGGCCGCTGCGAAGCAGTCTGATGACCGGTTCCGAACTGAGGCCGAGAAGCATGTTCAGTATAATAAAGAAAACAAGTGCCGCCGATTTGTACGGCTGTTCTTTTACAGAAACAGACCTGAATCCTTTTTTCTGCAGAAGCTTCTGAGGAACAGGCGTATAAATCCTGATCACTGTTTTCATAAAATATACCGCATTTAAAATAGTACTGATTGCAAGGGCAATCAGTGTCGGAAGCATTTTATGCAGACTTTCCATACCTGCCTGAGCAAACAGCAGCTTGGAGATAAAGCCGGAGAACATCGGTACACCAACCATGGAAAGAGAACCCACGGTAAAAGCCACGCCTGCCAGCTTGTTCCGGTAACCGGCTCCCGTCAGTTCCAGAAACTCTGTATTGTCTCCGGAAGCATCCGTAATACCGGAAGCCGCCACAAAAAGCAGCGATTTCGTAGCTGCATGGGAAAGAACATGATAAAGGCTGGCCAGAACTCCGGCCGTCGTTCCAAGACCGAATCCCATATAAATATAACCAATCTGGGCAACCGAAGAATAAGCGATCATTCTGCGGATGTTGTTCTCCCGGATCGCATTTATGGATCCCATAATCATACCTGCAACGCCGAAAACGAACAGGACATTTACCACTTTACTGTCACGGACAATATTAAATCCGATCACACGGAAAAAAATCTTGGCCAGAAGGAAAATATATCCTTTCGAAACCAGAGAAGACAATATCGCCGCCGAGGACAGTGTGGAATATCCATAAGCATCGGGCAGCCAGGCATGGAACGGAAACAATGCGCTTTTGATCGCAAGACCTACGGAAATCAGGGCCAGCGATACCAGAAGCGGAATATTATAGGTGCCTGACTGGTGAAGAAGCTGCACCTGTTCTCTGATATTACTCATGAGAAGATGCCCCGTCAGGTCATACAGAAAACAAATACCAAGGAGCAGAAGACCTGACCCCATCAGGCTCATGATCATATATCTGGTCGCCGCTTCCAGTGTACGTCCGTTCTGGCGGATCATGATCAGTCCGCAGGCGGAAATAGTATTAATCTCCACAAATACATAAGCAGTAAAAAGGTCATTGGTGTAGATCAGCGTAAGCAGTGAAGACAGCAGCAGATTGACCATGACATAATACAGATTCTGCTTGGTATCCTCCAGTTCCCGCTCTCTTTCATATACACCGCCGACCACGCACAGAAACATAATCACACAGAAGAACACTGCCATAAATGCTTCCAGGATTCCCACACGGATCTCGTTTCCCCAGGGTGCCGGGAAATGTCCCATGGTATAAACATAAGAACTTCCGGAATTTAACACAAATACCAGAACCGCGCAGGACATCACCGTGATCACGGACATCACCGCCAGATTGACGCGCTTGGCTTTTTTTCCATCCAGAATAGAGGAAAGCGGACCGGAAAACAGGGACAGGATAATGGTCATAAACGGAAAATTCTGTACAAACTGCATCACAATCCCTCCTTTTTCAGCCTCGTGGAAATTTCGTCAAGATCCAGGGTGTGGTATCTCCGGTAAAGCCGGATAGTCAGTGAAAGCATCAGAGCCGTTACGGACACGGATACTACGATTCCCGTAAGAACAAGACCGCTGGGAATAGGGTTGATATACGCATCCACGCTTTGAATTCCATCGGTCACGATGGGGGCTTTGTGTCCGTCAATATATCCTTTCAAAGCCAGAAACAGATACATCGCTGTATCCATGATATTCAGCCCGATAATTTTTTTGATCAGATTTCTCTGCAGAAGCAGATTGGAAAAGCCGATTCCAAAAAGGATCATTGCAATCGCCTCTTCATAATTGGTGAAAAGATTTGCAATATTCATATCAATAGGCTCCTTTCCGGAACATAACATAAAATGTATACATGGTTCCTGCCACAACGATTCCCACACAGATATTCAGGATCAGGATCAGACCGCTGCTTAAGATCGCACCGGGAGTGCCCAGAGGGATCACACTCTCAATATGATTGGCACCTGTGTAGAAAGAATAACTTTTTGCAAGAGCATAACATGCCAGAGCACAGAAACTTGTCCTGCGGTAAGTTTTCTGTGTGAAAAATCTCTCTGTCTTTGCAAAGCCGAATGCATTCAGATACAGGATAAGTCCTGCTCCAATGACCGCTCCTCCGGAAAATCCGCCGCCGGGCCCCAGATGACCGCATAAAATAATATAAATCCCGAAAATAAAAATCGGCGGAACCAGAATTCTGGCCACCGTCTGAAGAATAATATCATTCTTCGGCTCGTAAATACGGTCATTCTCCATACTGTAACCCATACCGCTCCGGCCTTTTTTGTCCCCGTCAATGCGCAGCAGGATCAGTACGGTACACGTGGCAATAAACAGCACATGGGATTCTCCCAGAGTATCAAAAGCTCTGTAATCCAGAATCATGCCTGTAACAATATTCACAGCTCCCGTCTCCTGAAGACCGCTTTCGATATATCTCTCTGAAACTTCATTATTCACCGGGTTGGACGCATTTCCGAAACTTGGCAGATTAGACACTGCGGTAAGGAGCATCGTCACAAGAAACAGGCAGAAAAGAACACTGAATATCCGGTACGCTTTCCGGAAAACGCGTACTTCAGGGTTATTCTTGAGATCATAGACTTTTTCAAAAGTCTGTCTCTTTTCTTTTCTTCTTTTGATCACCGTTTTTTTATCTTCCGTAAACGGCTTCTGCGGCTTCATTTCCACATGATCCAGCAGCAGGTCTCCGGATCCGTCCAGCCACTGTTTCAGCCGGAAGGACAGGGTATGTTCATAATCTTTTTCTGATACTTTTTTACTCATCCTCTTCCTCCTCGTCCGACTTCATAATGGCATGAATCTTTTTTAGCGTAATAAAGAACAGGACACTGGTGATTCCGGCACCCACGGCAGCCTCTGTAATAGCAAGGTCCGGAGATTCCAGAAGGATCCAGATGACCGACATTACAAGGCTGTAAGACATAAAAATCAGAATGGAATTCAGCAGGTTTTTGGAAAAGCTGACAGAGACTGCGCAGACTACCAGAAAACCCAGTAAAATACATGTAAAAATCTGCATACTACGCATCCTCCTTCTGTTCTTTCTCTTTTTTCTGTTCTTTCTCTTTTTCCAATTCTTCCAGGGTAATCCTGCGATAGTGTACTTCCTGGTCTTCATTAGTAGTAACCTCAAGTCTGGAGATCAGATGGGAAGACACCGGCGAAGAAAACCACAAAAAAACAATCACCAGAAACAGCTTCAGCGTGGTAAAATTCCACCCGCTCATGATCATCAGTCCTACAAGAGAAAAACCGATTCCCAGTGTATCTCCCATTGCCGCCGCATGCATCCTGTTCAGCACATAGCGGAACCGGAAAACCCCGATCATTTCAATCGCAAAAATCCCGAGTCCGAACAGCAGGAATGCCGCCCCCGCCAGGAAACGAATCCACTCAATCACAGTCATTTTTCTTCGCCTCCTCAATTTTCTTCCCCTGATAAACGCCCAGGTAAACTTTGGTCAGGCAGACAACTGCCAGAAAGCTGATCATTGCGTAGATCAGACAGATATCCACCAGATATCCCTCCTGCAGCATCAGAGCCAGAATGGCAATTATGACCATGGTCATCGTTCCCATCATATTGGTGGCAACGATTCTGTCTGCAACTTTCGGGCCGATGATGGCACGGATCAGACACAGCACCACCATAACAGACAGGAAAATCAGTGCTGCGACAAAAAGTATATGATATGCCTGCCCAAGAGCAGCTGATGTATTTTCCATAACTTTTTTCCTTTCTATTTGTCCTGTTCAATGTCGGAAAGCAGCTTCACAAATATGGAATCTGCCATTCCTACCGCAAATTCATCATCCAGACAATGTACTACATAATCAGACTCTTCCAGTGACACCGTAATCGTGCCCGGTGTCAGGGTAATGGCATTTGCCAGCATCGCCCTTCCCACAGGAGTCTTCATATCTGAATGAAAGCTCACCAGTGCAGGCTCCGCTTCTTCTTTTTCGGACAGGATCATGTGAATGACCGCAAAATTGGCTTTTACAATTTCCATGATCAGTACACAGGAATATCGCAGAAATTTGAATACTTTCCGGTAATTCTGCTTTTCTTTTTCCACACTGTAGTCCATAAATTTACAGGTAAATGCAAAAATCGCTCCCGCAATCACAATTCCAAAAATGCATATTTCCAATGTGAATTTACCATTAAAAATGATCCATAACAAAAAATACAACAGATACATCGTTGTCTCCTTTCCTGCCATTTATATAAACAAACCTAAGTATAACATATTTCTTTTCAAAATACCTCATTTTCTTACAAAAAAAGAGCACCTTGCAGCGCTCTTTTTAGCCATCTCATACACTCCGTTTTCTGTTTCCGGCCGATACTTCCTGTAAATTGCACAAATTCTCCTGACGTTTTCGTCTTCACTCTGTCAGAATCGGTCTTTCATCCTGAAAGATTCTGATTTTTTATTCTTCTTCATTAAAATACCGGATAATATCTTTCAGTTCTTCAACAGCATGTTCATTCGCTATAGCCGGCGTTGTATCTGTGTTATTGCAGAAAACTTTCCGGATATCACGGCAATTCATATCATGGAGAAGGATACAGGCAGTATCATACGCTTTATCCATTCCTCCGCTTCCGCCGCCTACCAGCACGACTGCTCCTTTTTTCGGTTTTTCAATACATTTTTCTTTTCTCAGAAAGCCGGCACTGAAATAAGTCTGCAGCCTGCTTCCGACATCCAGCAGCTTCCCGGTCAGCTCCGAAAAATAAAGAGGGGATGCAATAACGATATTGTCACATTCCTGAATGTATGCATATACATCCTGCATTTCGTCCTTAATGGCGCAGCCGCTGTTTTTCCAGCAATACCGGCAGTCTACGCAGGGAGAGATATCGCATCTGTAGGCATTTACAAGCTTATATTCCCCCTTGATATTCTCTGTCACCATATTAATCAGGCTCACAGTATCTCCCTTTGCTCTTGGAGAACCGTTAAAAATCAATGTTTTCATTTCCCGTTCCTTTCTCACTGTAAGATTTTCACTGCTTTCGCTTTTTCTGCCTTTCATCTTTTCTGCTTTTTATCTCTTCCGGCATTTTCCTGCACGTCACAAAATAATACGGTATCTCAAACATCAGCATCAGGGACCATCCGGTCACACAGGCAAATGCAATCCCCTCCATTCCCAGCTCCGGTGCCAGAAGGTACGTACAAACAGTACGAACGGAAATCTGTATAGTCGTTCCGATAATGGTAGTATACATTTTTCCCATCCCACGGAAGAATCCCTGGAAACCATTGGTCAGTGCAGGCCATAGATAAAAAACACACATGTACATCAGATATCTGCTTCCAAGATTGACAACTTCCTTCGCTCCTTCCCCCGTTACAAACATGGAGATCATTGGTGTTCTGAAAAGTGCTGTAATGCTCCCTATGATCAGCCAGTAACAGATTTCCAGACGGATTCCTGCGCGAAATCCCGTTCTGATTCTGTCATATTTTTTTGCTCCTTTGTTCTGTGCAATATACGTAGAGATCGCAGAAGCAATTCCCTGTTCCGGAATACACGCAAAGTCATCAACCCTTGTCACCGCATTAAATGCAGCAATCGTACTGACTCCCAGCGCATTCACCTGTCCCTGGATCAGCACCTTCCCCACCGGCTGAACTGCCTGTTGAAAAGCTGTAGATCCTCCGTAATTCATAATCCTTTTCAGCATCATACGGTCTATTTTCCACTGTCCTTTGCGCGGCCAGAGTTCCTTCACTTTCAGCAGCATATAACCGCATGCCAGCACTGCATTCAGAACCGCGGAAAAAGCGAGAAATTTCAGGGGTGTTTTGGAATCTCCCACACTTTTGAGACCGGCTGCCAGTGCATTATAAATAAATGTAAACGGCATTCCCAGAAAAGTGATCCTCAGATAAATCACCGTAATGTCATATATTTCTTCCGGTACAGCCATTACCTTCAGAATATCCGGTGTAAAGATCATACACAGAGCTGCCGCTGCCACAGAAACAGCAGACCCTGAAAGCAGCATCGTGGCCATTGACTGACGCAGCAGTGTAAATTCTTTTCCGCCAAAATACTCACTCATGAGTACACCCGCACCGATGCACAATCCTGTAATTGCCAGTATTACAAGATTCATGACCGGACTTGCGATCCCCTCAGCCGCAAGCGCATTTTTCCCGATAAATCTTCCCGCTATAATAGAATCCACCGCATTGTAGGCAAGCTGCAGCCAGTTTCCCAAAAGAAGCGGCAGCGCATATCGCCATAAGTGGCTGTGAGCCGAACCTTTTGTCATATCCCGCATAATCTGTAAACTTCCGTTCTATACTCCAGGCAAAGCGGTCATACATGATTCGCATCCCTGCCTGATATTTCCAGTTGTCTTGTGTAGTTATTTTGAAACCGATGTACTACGAATCCCGCACAAATATAACTTATAACATAATTCTTCATATGGCAACATGATTTCCGATTTCTTTTCTGATTTCCGTTTTTTAAAATATTGTTCCGATTCCCAAAAAGAAAGAAGATTGTTACTGTGCACTTCGTTCACAGCAACAGAAGGTTCTGCTCCACCGATCATAATTGACCTTTGGAGCAGAACCCCCTTTATGATTTGATTATTCGAATACTTCTGCGCAAAATCATATTCGATCTGCATCCTGCCGGATTCTCTTAGCCTTTTACACCGCCTGAGGTCAATCCGCCCACCAGATGCTTTTCAATGCAGACAAACAAAATAACAACCGGTATCGTTGCAAATAAAGATGATGCAAACAAATACTGCCATTCAATCATATTGTAACCATTAAATACTGTAATACCAACAGTCAGAGGTTTCAGCAGATCACTGGAGATCAGCGTCAGCGCAACCGTATACTCATTCCATGCATTGATAAACACAAAGATCAGGGCGGTTACAATACCAGGTGCAGCTACAGGGATCAGAACACGGATCATCGCCTGAAGCTGATTACATCCGTCAATGGTCGCCGCCTGCTCCATCTCCGAAGAGATAGACATAAATGTTCCTCTCAGAAGCCAGATAGCAAAGGCCTGATTAAAAGCTGCATTGACAAAAACCAGAGCTATCAGAGTATCTGTAAGGTGAAGCACGCTCATAACTTTGTAGATACCTACCAGAAGTACTACCGGAGCAAACATCTGAGAGATAATTACCAGACCAAGGAAAAATTTCTTGCCTTTAAATTTCATACGGGACAGCGCATAAGCTGCCGGAATTCCACAGATGATGGCAATTGCAGTAGCCCCTCCGGCTACAATGATCGAATTCAGGAAATATCTTGCCAGAGGTGCCAGGGTCCAGATATCCGTAAAGTTGTTCCATTCCCATTCGATAGGAAGAATCGTGCCCTTCATGGCATAAATCTCGGCACGGGATTTCAGAGCAGTGGTAAACATTGCAAAATACGGATACAACGTAATCAAGGATACGATGATCACAGACACATAAAGGAGTACGCGAAGTGCCTTTTCTTTAGGAGTCTGCGCTTTTTTTATGTATTTCTTTTCTTTTGTCTTACTCATCCTGCTCCTCCTTTCTCAGGGACACTACCATATAAACAGAGGCGCAGATACATAAGATCATAAAACCGATGACGGAAATAGCAGCTGCCTCGCCGGTTCTTCCTTTATAGAAAGCCTGCTTATACAGGTATGTAACTAATGTATCAGTTCTGTTCGCCGGATCGCCCTTGGTAATCGTCCACACGATCGGGAAGGAGTTGAATACATAAATAATATTCAATACTGTGCTGACAGTAAGAGAAGATTTCACAAGCGGCAGAGTAATTCTGAACAGTTTCTGCCAGAAACCAGCTCCATCCACAGTAGCCGCTTCATAATAAGAAGCATCAATACTCTGCAGTCCTGAAAGTACACAGAATGTTACAAATGGAATCGTTACAAAAATACCAACCCAACATTCCCATGCAAAGTACACTGCCGGAGTAGGTGTCCAGTTCACAGCCTTATTGATGATCCCCAGCTTCATCAGAAGAGTATTTAATGTACCGTAGTCACCGTCAATAATGAATTTCCATACACTTGCCTGGATGATCAGGGAAGTTGCCCAGGGAAATACTACGATTGCGCGAACGATCTTTCTTCCGCGGAATTCATTATTCAGAACAAGGGCCAGCACAAATCCAATCAGCGTAGATAATCCTACAACCACGATCGTCCATACCACCGTATTCTTCAGCACCATACCAAAGCTTGCACTTTTCAGTACTTTTGCAAAGTTATCTAACCCTGCAAATCCTTTGATCAAGCCGGATCTGCTCACTTCACTAAGGGATGTACGGAACACTTCAAAAATCGGGAACAGGATAAATATTACCATCAATAATATGCTCGGGCAAAGCCAGATGTACGGGCTGGCTGCCTTCAATAATTTCTTTTTTTTCATATTTCACCACCAGTTCCAAACTCATCTGTACAAAGAGCCGGACCATTTAAGCCCGGCTCTAGGTTTCAATCTCATGAAATTATGTTTTCATCTGTTCTGTATGACAGAAGACAGCACGGGATATTTTCCGCCGAACAGCTGTCATTCCTCTTATCAGCCTGCAATATCAGCCTGAAGCTCGTCTAACAGTTCTCTTACATCCTCACCAAGAAGTGCTCTCTGCTCAACATCGATAACGCCCTGTTTTACATCTGCCCATTCAGCTTTTGCTGTCGGATAGAATTTGCTGGAACCTACAATGTCAACCCATGCAGCCATGCTCTCGTCTGCAGCTGCAACTGCTTCGCCGCCTGCTTCTGTTGCCGGAAGGAAGCCTTCCATCAGTACCCAGTCAGAGTAACGTGCATCTTCATAGAAATAGTCGAAGAATTTTGTGATAGCAGCAAGCTCTTCATCTGAATATCCATTGTCGAAGCACATGAAACGGTCCATAACACCTGCGGATACGGATTCTGTTCCGTTAGCCGGAATTGCTGCTACTCCATAGTTCACTTCGTGTCCGCCGTCTGCTATGTAAGTCGGTAAGCTGTTCGGTGCAATAACCATAGCTACCTGGCCTGCGCCAAACATATCCTGCAGATCGTAACGTGTATCGTTGGCCGGATCACTGTTGGTGTAACCGGAATTAACAAGACCAATAGCATATTCAATAGCTTCTACGTTCGCGTCGCTGTTAAGTGCCCACTCACCGTTCTCATCAACAAAACCGCCGCCATTATTCCATGTATAGTAAGCAAAAGCAGCCTGTCCTTCATCTGTGGTCATGTCAATACCCCATGGATAAATGCTGTCGTCATAAGCCTTGATTGCTTCGCATGCAGCTGTCAGTTCTTCCCATGTAGTCGGAACTTCTACTCCTGCTGCCTCAAGAATATCTTTGTTGTAATACATGGCACGTGCGGAAGCCAGATCCGGAACTGCCCATACAACGTCGTCCACTACAGACTGTTCCAGGAAAGAAGGATACATTTTGGCATATGTTTCTTCAGAAACATAGTCCTGAGCCGGAAGAAGGAGTCCGTCAGCCTGATAGTCCGCGAATACATCGATATTCAGAACGTCCGGTGCATTGTTGCCCTGGATACGTGTATTTACTACAGTATAAATATCGTTCCATGAAACAACTTCTACATTCAGATTAATGTCCGGATTGTCTGTGTTAAAGGAATCCACAAAGTTTGCCCACCATTCTTTGGTGTTCTGGCCATACTCTGCTGCAATGACATTAACTTCCACTTTGTCGCCTTCGGATGCCATAACTCCCGTTGTCATGGATCCAACCATGGTCATTGCCAAAAGTGCTGCAAAAATTCTTTTCTTCATCATAAATCTCCTTTCTTTTCAAGGCTTTAAAGCAAATAAGACGTAACCGAATCCGATTCTGTTATCTGATTTGTTACGCCTTTGTTGTTCTTTACCTTGTATTCTTTGATATGTGATTATTTTACAAAATGTTGTCTCAATTGTCAATCGATTTTGTTATTATTTTTCGAATATTCCATCTTTCATAACAACATTCGATATTTCAAAGTATTATTCAGACTTTGGTGTTTTTTCTGTTGCTCCACTGTTCTCTTCTGTTGCTTCAGCTGCATGCACATCGCTGCCCTCAGGCTCATTTTCTCTATCCTCAGGCTCCTCCTGGAGTCTTGCCTGCATGACTGCTCTTTCATGAATACTCTTGCCTTTCTTCTGCTCAGGTGCAGCATGACTCTGTGCCTTTGTTTTTGCAGTTTCTACCGCATAAACCCGCTCCGGTTCCGCTTTTGCGATCTTGCGGTATCTTCCTGCTCCCCATAACAAAAACAGCGGAATCGCGATTGCCGTGAATAACATTCCCAGATTCATCATGTGAATGAAAAACAGGAATATCTGCATCACCACTTCCAGAATCAGAAGTGAAAGTATCAGTCGAAATGTCCTAAGAGATCTGTCCACCCGATTGTTGCTTCGCACAGCCCAAAGGCCTACCGTTGCCTCCCACATTCCAACTATCAGGAAACAGATTCCCACACCTCGTGCAAGCCCGATACTGATTCCTGCATCTTGAAGAATTTCCACACATTCACTGGTACCTTTTGCCGCCTCATGAGCAATTGTAAAAAAGTTGATTCCATACATGATCGTAGAAGTCACCGCTGTAAAAACCAGAAAAATACCGCCTGCAAAAAGTATCATTTTGGCATTCATTGCCTGGCGCAGCTGTTTCTGCCGTTCCATAGGATCCATATATTACGCCGCCTTTCTTAATGAAAATTTACAATACAGGTATTATAGCATTTCCGACGGAGTTTAACAAACAATATCCTATTTTTCCATTTTGTCTATATCACATTTTTCCATTTTGTCCATCTGCTTCAGCTTTTCCAAGCAGATACAGAAATGCTATGGCAGGTATTCGCAAAATCGGCACTTTTGTTTCGTGCTTTGTGATACCAAAATCATCTAACCGCTTTGTTACAAGGAAAGCAGTTGTGACTTTTGATTTATCATCCCTGCATAACTCGACGATGGCATCCGAATCAGAAATATGGGAGTTATTGCGATATTTAACCTCGCATAGAATTTTCTCACGGGGAAGCTCAATTACCACATCAACCTCTTTCTGATTATCCTTTGCCTTTCTGAAATATCCCAATTGTGCTGCACTGCCCTGATAAAATGATACCATATGCTTATAAACACACGTTTCCACCATAACTCCAAGTTCTTTTTCATCTGACAAAATGTCATCAATCATCAAAACAGCATTTCGAATGGCTGCATCAGCGATAAAAATTTTCGGCTTTCCTTTCAATGCTCCCTTACTTCCCACATCCATTGGTTTTGCCAGATAGATAAGATTTGACATCTCAAGCGCCCGGATATATCCGTCAATCGTATTGACAGAGGTATTCTCCAGCTCTTTCGCAGCTGTCGTCACACTAAAAATTTCTGTCGAATTCATACAAAGATATACAAACAGCTTTTCCATTAACAGCGGACTTCGAATATTAAAGAGAGTCATCACATCACGCTTTATGACCTTATCCACCACATCTTCACGCAGCATCCTCTGAGCATAAATATCATCATCAGACAATACAAGTTCAGGAAAACCGCCAATCATAAGATAACGGTTGAAATGCGCCTCCAGCGGAGCAAACCTGTCCACCAAATCTCCAAGTTCCGCATTATTCATTTTGACAAGTTTTGTCATTTTCAGATTATCCGGAAGTATCGGTTCTTCAAGTTGAAGCAGACGGCAATATTCATAGAATGACATCGTTGGGATCTTTAAAACACTCCATCTGCCTGTACCACTGTCTGCAGCACCTTTTTCCAATATGGGGCTGGCTGAACCTGTTGCTGTCAGACGGATGTCCTTTCTGCAGTCATAAATAACCTTCATCCATAATTCCCAATTTTCCGTATATTGGATTTCATCAAGAAAAATATACCTGGTTCCCTCAGTCAGGTAAAGCGAATCATAAATGGAAAGGACAGTTTCCACATTGACAAGCTTTACAATCGGATTATCAAAAGATACATACAGAATATTTTTCGGACAGACTCCCTCATCTATCAGGTTATCAATCATCTGGTACATAATCGTTGTCTTGCCGACACGCCGCGCTCCAGACAATACTGCAAATCGCCGGAGTGTTTTATGTTTTATCATTTTCAGAGCTTCATAATAAGCAAGACGTTTCTGTGGTTTGCTTTCATCTTTGATCGAGGATGGACTGCGCCACCACGGATTATATTGCCGCAGCACTTTAATAACCTGTTCATCACTTACAATTGCCATAAAAACACCCCCATACCTTTATTATTTCCACGGAGTTATATTATTATACTTATACGACATTCAAGAATTTATATCATTATACTGATATAACACTCATGAAATTATGTAAGTATATTATAACAACAGTCGATAATAAAAGCAAGATGGATAATAACCAGCAGCGGTAAGGAATATATTCTCTTATTTCTATCTTCCATTACATGTCCAGAAAACATACTCTGTTAAGCTGCTTGTTTCTGCTGTATCAAGTGGGCTTACATCAAATATTCTTTCTTTTTAATTTTTTAGGTATACCCATGGCAATCCATCCTTTCTTTTTCAGAAAGAATCTATTTGCCGAATCAGGCAGTCCAAATCGGACACTCTGATTCCCGTTTTAGATTACTGTCAGTTCCTGCACTTTGCTGCTGTCTTTCTGCGCACAAAAAAAGCACCGTCCCCGCGGCAATCACATTGTCCACAAAAACAGTACTTCTTAGTGCGCCTTCAGGGGCTCGAACCCTGGACACCCTGATTAAGAGTCAGGTGCTCTACCAACTGAGCTAAAAGCGCTTATTTCTTAACGCAAGTGATATTATACGGGATGTTCCAACCAAAGTCAAGTTGTTTTTTATAATTTTTTTACAGTTTTTTTCATTTTTCTTCATCTTCGGATTTTTTATTATTTTTCGGGGGCAGATTATCCAGCATACGGCTCAGTTCCCCGGCAGATTTCCGGACCTTCACAAACTGTGTATTAAGGTTCTGATGGTCATAGCCAAACTGTGCAAGCTTATTTTCCCAGCGTTTCTTTCTCATGAAACTCCCGTCTGATGCCAGGATATAGCGGGCAGAAATATTCCGATTCTCTGATATACGGATTTCTTCACTCTTATTCTTCCCGATATCCCGGCAGCACATCACGTTTTGCTATATTATATGATACAAGGGTCAAAAGGTCATGTGTTTCATGCTTGCATGAAAAAACATGACTTTGGGACCCGCAAAAACATGAGAAAGTAGCCCGAATAGGGCGGATTTCGAATGTTTTTAGGATTTCGGGAGCACAAAGTGCGGAG
>JALEHU010000111.1 GCA_022770365.1 Blautia sp.
AAAGATTTTAATACTGCTTCTACATCTTTCTTCGCTAAGTTTGTCTCTTTCGCCATTGCTGCTACTAATTCTGTTTTATTCATGGTGTTTCCTCCTCTAGATAATCTCTTTCTTAATATTCTGATTAACCGCACTCCGCCCTGTTGGCGACAGCGCTCTGTTTACTATATATATACCTTTTAATACAACTTGTCAAGGTTTTTCAGAGATATAGCCGTTTTTTGTAGTGATTACTGTTAATTTTCACTCCATGTCCGACGGCTTATTTCCAGAGGATTTGCGAAGTTCTTTTTCACGCTTCTTCAATTCATTCCACGACAGCTGCGCAGCTTCCTGATCTTCGGGTGAAAAAATCTTGGGATGCCGGAATTTCATTTTGGCCGAAATGCCGGATATGACATCATCCAGAGTAAACAGGTTTTCTTCCTGTGCGATCAGGCTGTCAAGTACGATCAGCATCAGAAGATCTCCCAGCTCCTCACACAGATTATCACTGCTGCCATCTCTGGTAAGGATCTCAATGCCCTCAAGCACCTCTTCCGTCTCATTCCGGAAATATGTCTTCAGGCTTTCATGGGTCTGGACACTGTCCCACGGACATCTTTCCCTTATCCGACGGATCACTTCTACGAACTCCTTAAATATTTCCAGGCTTTTTTCAGACATAATTACAGCATGGAATTAACCATATCCAGAACAGCCTTGCCCATGATATCGGATTTCTCATCTGCATCTTCCAGAGAAGTTCCTTTTACACCATAGTAGAATTTAACCTTCGGCTCTGTACCGGACGGTCTTACGCAAAGCCATACATCATCTGTCAGATCATAATAAAGAACATTGGAGTTCGGAAGACCGGTAGGCTTCACTTCACCGGTAGCAATATCGGTAATGGTATCTTTCTTATAGTCTCTTGCGGAGATTACCTTGTGTCCTGCGATCTCAACAGGCGGTTTCTCGCGGAGAGTATTCATGATCTCCTGAATCTTCTGGAGACCTTCGATTCCCTTAAGACTTACAGACTGGATAGCATCTTTGTAGTAGCCGTACTCTTCATACATTTCAATCATTGCATCCCAGAGAGTCTTGCCCTGTGTCTTATAATAAGCAGCTGCTTCGCAAAGTGCCATGGTGGCAACGATCGCATCCTTGTCTCTTGCATGTGTTCCGATCAGGCAGCCGTAGCTCTCTTCAAAGCCGAACAGATAAGTACCTTTTCCGCTTGTCTCAAAACCAAGGATCTGCTGTCCGATAAATTTGAATCCGGTAAGAACTTCAATCAGTTTTACACCGTATCCTTTGGCAATGGCATCTGCCAGATTGCTGGTAACGATGGTCTTAATAAGAGCACCGTCTTCCGGAAGGCTTCCGTTAACAGCTTTCCTCTGTCCGATCTCATAGTTTGCAAGGAGACATCCGGACATATTTCCGGTCAGATCATGATATTCGCCGTTTTTGTCTTTTACTCGTACACCAAGACGGTCTGCATCCGGGTCTGTAGCCAGAACCAGATCTGCATCGATTTCTCTGGCAAGCTTCAGACCAAGCTCAAATGCTTCTGCTGCTTCCGGGTTCGGATAGCTGACAGTCGGAAAATCACCATCCGGCAGTTCCTGCTCAGGTACAACATATACGTTCTCAAAGCCAAGTTCCTTCAGAACTCTTCTTGCAGGAATGTTACCGGTTCCATGAAGAGGTGTGTAAACAATCTTCAGGTTCTTGCCTTCTGCCTGAATTGCGTCCATATGAATAACCTGTTTCTTCAATTCTGCCATGTAAGCATCATCGATTGCTGCTCCGATGACTTCATAAAGACCTGCACTCTCTGCTGCTGCCTTGTCCATAGTCTTAACAGTATTCCAGTCGGAAATTGCCTTAACCTCAGCCATGATACCGGTATCATGAGGCGGGGTGATCTGTGCGCCGTCTTCCCAGTATACCTTGTATCCGTTGTATTCCGGCGGATTATGACTTGCAGTGATGTTGATACCTGCCACGCATCCCAATTTGCGGACAGCAAAGGAAAGCTCCGGTGTCGGTCTTAAAGATTCAAAAATATATGCCTTGATGCCGTTCGCTGCCAGGCAGAGAGCAGCTTCCTGAGCAAATTCCGGAGACATATGACGGGAATCATACGCGATGGCAACGCCCTGGGACTGTTTCTCAACTTTTGCGATGTAGTTGGCAAGTCCCTGGGTTGCACGTCTTACTACATAAATATTCATACGATTGATTCCTGCGCCGATGATACCGCGCAGACCTGCAGTTCCGAACTCCAGATCCATATAAAAACGTTCCTTGATCTCGTTCTCATCTGCTTCAATTGCTCTTAATTCTGCTTTTGTCTCTTCATCGAAGTATGGGTTTTCCAGCCATTCGGCATATACCTCTTTGTAATCCATACTTTAGTACCTCCCTTTACTCTTTTATAATCTCTGGTGACCCGGGATCTATTTGAAAAAACGGTAACCATACAGCAATGTTTCCAAACTTTCTCTGCCACCCATGATTGTTAATTATACTATACTTCAGTTAAAAAATAAAGAGTAATCCGTCGTTTTGCACTATTATCAATATGGATATTTTCCAAAACACTTTTCTGTAAATCTTTCCCATGATTCCCGCTGAGTCATGATCATCTTCAGTTTTTCCACGTTCTTTTCGGATATCCATGCTTTATTGTGAGAATAGTAATAATTGGCAAGCTTCCAGTATTTTTCCGGATATGTGAATCGTATCCGGAGGTTTTCCCATTCCAGAAGTGAAATCGGGCGTTCCCGGTGATAGGCAAGCAGCATTTCTCTTGCAAGGGGAACGTCCCATCCATACTTTTCCAAAATTTTGCGCATGAAACGGTACAGATCCGCCATCTGAACATCAAATCCCCAATGTCCGAAATTTGTCACTGCTGTACCGTCTTTCAGCATCAGAACATTGTGCTGATTATACTCGCCATGGCAGATTTTCCCTTTTTCCATGGATTCCCGGCGCAGTTCTTCATAGGAAGAAGCCTTCAGCATTTCCAGCGCCTGTTCACCCTTTTTTAAAAATCTCTCCACACTGAAAAGATAATCTTTTTCGAACTGATTGGATGCTCCTTTTTTACGGATAA
The DNA here is from genome assembly GCA_022770365.1 of Blautia sp. Lineage (GTDB taxonomy): Bacteria > Bacillota > Clostridia > Lachnospirales > Lachnospiraceae > Blautia_A. Next base: position 3,113 of record JALEHU010000111.1, read on the forward strand.
ATTTACGAATCTTGCGCAGTTCCTGATTGTGCCGGACATACTCTTCTTCCAGTGATTTTTCCATATAGTCTTCCACAGGCAAAAGCTTCATGGATTTATGTAGTCCGGCAAGGGTCTTAAGACTCCTGGCAATATCTTCTCTGGATTTTGTATCACATTCTCTTCCCTCATACCAGTGGGCAAGAGTGTAGGGAATATGATCCTTATCACGGGTTACCAGCTCTCCTTCCCGGTTTGTCAGAAAGCTGTCCACTTTCATGCCGCATGTTTCCAGAGTGAGAAGCAGCTCCTGCTGCTTTTTCAGTTTCTTTTCCGAACCGCGGAATTCTCTCAGAATCAACAGCCCCTGTTCTGTACGGCAAAGAAGTGCTCCCCGCGTGCGGGCGGTTGATCTGGCTGTCAGTTCATACTGCTCCAGAGTACTGAGTCCGTAATCATACAATAGAAAAATCCCCCTCCAGGTTTTTGTACCTTCTATCTTATGAGAGGGGGACATGGGATATGCGAAAGAGAAAACAGGAAATTATTTTCTATAATTCTGCAGCTTCGCCAATAATTTTTCTTTTTGATTCTGCTCCGGATCTTCCAGAACAATCTCCAGCAAATACTGGAGTATCTCACCGATTTCTCTGCCCGGGGCAATTCCTTCTGTAATCAGGTCTCTGCCGGTGACCGCAAGAGATTTCAGGGAAACGCACTGCTTTTCTTCCCGGATCTGCTTCCAGCATGCGCACACGCCTTCCAGACGTCCCGTCTTCTCCTCCCGTCGGTAATCGCTCTGAGCCAGAGTATCTGCACGCTGGACTTCCAGATAAAGGGGGAAAAGATCTTCTCCGATCTTATTTACCGCACGCCGTACTGCTTTCATTTCCGGAAGCGGGCGGTAATCATGCCATTTAACCAGCCGGCAGACCTTCGATATCGTATCATTATCCAGTTTCAGCCGCCGAAGAATATCATGTGCCATTTTTTCGCTCTCAGGACCATGCATTTTAAAGTGATCACGCCCGTTTTCGTCTGTCTTTTTTACTGCAGGCTTACCGATATCATGAAGGAGCATGGTCAGACGCAGCACTTTATCTGCCCGGATGTTCAGCAGACTGTGAAGAATATGTTCTCCCACCGTATAGCAATGATGAGGTGTATTTTGTTCCGTCACCATACAAACATCCCATTCCGGCAGAAATTCTTTCGTAACTCCTGTCTCATAAGCAATACGAAGATAATCGGGATGAGGTGAAACCAGGAGTTTTATCAGTTCCACCTGAATACGCTCAGCACTCACATGACGAAGGTTCGGCGCAAGAACTCCCAGTGCATTTTTTGTATTCTCCTCAATCTGAAAACCAAGCTGTGCTGAAAAACGGACAGCACGCATGATCCGCAGTGCATCTTCCGTGAATCTCTCCAGAGGATTTCCCACACATCGGATCAGTTTATTCTCAAGATCTTCCAATCCGCCGAACAGATCCACAATCCCGGTGGACGGATTATACGCCATGGCATTGATGGTAAAATCCCGGCGTTTCAGATCTTCCTCCAGGCTTGCCGTAAATGTCACTTCTTTCGGGTGGCGTCCGTCTTCATATTCACCGTCCACCCTGTAAGTTGTCACCTCAAAGCCCTCTTTTTCCATCATGACCGTTACTGTGCCGTGGGCAAGGCCTGTATCCACAGTGCGCCGGAACAAAGCCTTCACCTGTTCCGGTGCGGCTGATGTGGTAATGTCCCAGTCATCCGGAATCCGTCCCAGAATGGAATCTCTGACACATCCGCCTACAACATAAGCCTCGAAGCCTGCATCCTCCAGAATATTCAAAATCATTGCTGCTTTTGATGGAATTTCTATCTTCATGTCTCTTCCTCTCTTTTTAATAATCGCCTGTTCCACTGATGCCGAAAAGCGAGAGGCATTTTCCTATTTTTTAATATGCTCTGCCCCAGTAAACCATCTTCTTAGCCGGTTTGCCGCAGCATACACAGATGTCGCTCAGCTGTTCCTGCTCAAACGGGATGCAGCGGGAGGTTGCCTGCACGTCCTCTTTAATCTTATCTTCGCACTCCTGGCGGCCGCACCACATGGCTTTTACAAAACCAGGTTTATTATTAATGGTGTCTTTAAATTCTTCATAATCTGTCGCAACATAAGTATGTGCGTCACGATGAGCGCGGGCACGTTCCAGCATATCATGCTGCATGGTATCCAGCACTTCCTGTACTTTATCTGCAAGCTCCTCAAATTTCACAACATATTTCTCACGGGTATCTCTGCGGCAGATCACAGCCTGTCCGTTCTCGATATCCTTCGGGCCGCACTCAATACGAACCGGAATGCCGCGCATTTCCTGCTCTGCAAATTTGAATCCCGGGCTCTTGTCTGTGTCGTCCACTTTGACACGGATACCTGCTGCTTTCAGCGCGGCAAACAGTTCATCCGCTTTTTCAAGGACTCCTTCTTTGCGCTGCTGGATCGGGATGATCACTGCCTGTACCGGTGCGATTCTCGGAGGCAGTACCAGGCCGCTGTTGTCGCCGTGAACCATGATGATCGCGCCGATCATTCGGGTAGTCATACCCCAGGAAGTCTGGTGTACATACTGGAGTTTGTTCTCTTTATCTGTATACTGGATGCCGAACGCTTTCGCAAATCCGTCACCAAAATTATGGCTTGTACCGGACTGAAGAGCTTTGCCGTCATGCATCAGGGATTCAATGGTATAGGTTGCTTCTGCTCCGGCGAATTTTTCCTTGTCTGTTTTTCTTCCTTTAACAACCGGAATCGCCAGCACTTCTTCACAGAAATCCGCATAAACATTCAGCATCTGAATGGTTCTCTCTTCCGCTTCTTCTGCAGTTGCGTGTGCAGTATGGCCTTCCTGCCACAGGAATTCACGGGAACGAAGGAACGGACGCGTTGTCTTTTCCCAGCGAACGACGGAGCACCACTGATTGTATACTTTTGGAAGATCCCTGTGAGACTGGATTTCTTTCTGATAGAAATCACAGAACAGAGTCTCGGATGTGGGACGTACACAGAGACGTTCCTGAAGCGGATCAAGTCCTCCGTGAGTTACCCATGCAACTTCCGGCGCAAAACCTTCTACATGATCTTTTTCTTTTTCCAGAAGGGACTCCGGGATGAACATTGGCATATATACGTTTTCTACGCCTGTTTCCTTGAATCTGCGGTCAAGCTCTTTCTGAATGTTCTCCCAGATCGCATATCCTGCCGGTTTGATGACCATGCAGCCTTTCACGCTGGTATAATCACAGAGTTCTGCTTTTTTGACAACATCTGTATACCACTGGGCAAAGTCTTCCTCCATGGAAGTGATGGCTTCTACTAATTTCTTTTCTTTTGCCATGATTTTATTCTCCTTTTATGTGATGATTTTTTCTGTGGGATCAGGTTTCTTTAAGTTTATAATACAGAAAATACGAATGAGCTTTCCGGATCATAAAAAAAGAAGCCTCTCAATCCCTCACAAGGGACCGAAATGCTTCGGCGGTACCACCCTAATTAGCAGCGGAAAAAAGTCCCGATGCTCTCTCTTCTTCCGTTAACGCAGGAATAACGCCGTACTTCAATCGCACAGGGCTCCGAGGCCGGTTCCATGATTCACGCACAGAATCCTCACACCAGATGGATTCCTCTCTGAGATTGCTCCTCATGTACTATTCTCTTCATCGCCGTAATGACTTATCACTATGGCTTATTTTATGCGAAATACGGGGCCGTGTCAAGTATCTTTTCCTGTTGCTGTGGACGGAGGGAACAGTAACACGGAGGGAACAGTAACCTTTTCAAGGCAGTGCATAAAATGCGGGGCAGATTCACCCCGCATGGACTTGCTTATACGGTAAACGAAATTTCCCTGCCCGTCCGGTTATATCGATAATACCGTACCCCTGCCGCATCCAGCATTCTCTTGGAAGCGATTACTGAGGGTGTATCCGCATATTTATCACTATCATAAACAATCGTCTTAATTCCTGACTGAATGATCGCTTTGGCACATTCATTGCACGGGAACAGAGAAACATATAATTTCGCTCCTTCCAGACTGCCTCCACGGTAATTCAGGATCGCATTCAGTTCACTGTGTGTCACATACAGATACTTGGTATCCAGCGCGTCACCTTCTCTTGCCCATGGGAATTCATCATCCGAGCATCCAATAGGAAAACCATTGTATCCCATAGAAAGGATCTTATTATCCTGGCTCACAATACACGCTCCCACCTGAGAATTCGGATCCTTGGAGCGCATTCCGGACAGGATCGCAACCCCCATAAAATACTCATCCCAGGAAATATGATCCACTCGCTTACAGTTTTTTTCCATAGTAACTTAAATCCTCCGCTTCTGTTACTCTGTCTCCATCTGCGCAATTCTGTTCATATGTCGGTCTGCACCGGAAAATGGTGTATTCAGGAATGTATCAACAATTTTCACTGCAAGTCCGGGGCCGACTACTCTTCCGCCAAGTGCCAGTATATTGGCATCATTGTGAAGCCTTGTTGCCTCTGCAGTGAAGCAGTCTGTACAAAGAGCTGCACGGATTCCTTTAAATTTATTTGCAGTAATGGAAATTCCGATACCGGTTCCGCAGATCAGGATTCCCTTGTCGCATTCACCGCTCAAAATGGATCTTGCCACTTTTTTGGCATAAACCGGGTAATCCACTGCAACTGTACTGTCGCATCCGAAATCCTTATATTCAAGTCCCTTCTCATCAAGATATTTCTTAATCTCCAGTTTTAATTCATAACCACCATGATCACATCCAAGAGCTATCATGCTTCATTTCCTCCCTGTTATCTTATTTCTTATCTTATTTATTATCTTATTTGTTATCTTATTTAATTCCATTATTTCGCATAATAATAACACAATTCCTGTCTCTATGATACTGAAATGATCTTATGGCCTGCTGCCTTCAGAAGGCGGTTCATAATTGCCTGCCCGATTCTCGGTGTGAAAAACGCTTCAGAATAGATAGCACTCACCTGACAATGATCAAATTCCCTCAGAACTTCAAAAAGGTGATGACCGATTGAATCTTCATCTTCCCGGCTTCCGATACTCTTTACCACTCCCAAAGGATACTTATCTCTTGTTTCATCAGTGGCAATAATACCAACCTGCCTGCCCTGTGCAGCCGCTTCTGCCGCAAATTCATTGATCACACGGACAACCGCATCCATTTCTCCCTCAACAATAGTGAGATCCGCCTGCGGAGCATAATGCCTGTACTTCATTCCGGGCGCCTTCGGCCGCACACTGCTGTCTGTGATCAAAAGCCCCTTATCCATACGGACGTCTCCAAGAACCTCCCTTATCATATCCAGCGAAACATATCCGGGTCTCAAAACCACAGGAATCTCTTCCGTAAAATCTACAATTGTGGATTCAAGCCCTATTCCCACCTGTCCGCCGTCAATGATCATATCAATCGCGTCTCCAAGATCTTCCATCACATGATCTGCCATAGTAGGACTCGGCCGTCCCGAAGTATTCGCACTGGGTGCCGCCACAAACCCGCCGGCTGCCCTGATCAGTTCCTGCGCGATCCTGTCGCTCGGAAAACGAACTGCCACACTGTCCAGTCCGCCGGTAGTCTCCCTTGGCACAATATCTGTTTTTGGAAAAATCATTGTCAATGGACCCGGCCAGTATTTCTCTGCCAGAATCTTCGCCTTTTCCGGAATCTCTGTAACAATCTCCGAAAGTTTCTCTATATCCGCAATATGCACGATCAGAGGATTGTCAGATGGTCTCCCCTTGGCCGCATATATCTTAATGGAAGATCTGGAATCCAGCGCATTGCCTCCTAGTCCATACACGGTCTCAGTTGGAAAAGCAACCAGTCCCCCTTCTTTTAAAATCCTGCCGGCTCTTTGTATTTCTTCCATATTCAAATGTTCTGCCGACATTTTTACAATCTCTGCCCTCATTTTTCTGTGCATCCTTTCCCCTGCCGGCAAATCAGTTATTCCATATACCGGAGATTTATTCCAGTCTCTCCCTCGCCGGCAGTCACTCTATATTTATTCTAGCACAAAAATACTTTGATTGGAAGTCTCATCAAAATCAACTGGTTCCAGAATCCGGATGCTTTCTTCGTTATTCTATCCCCACTTTCAGAATCCATGTTCCGTAATTTTCATCACGGAACACCACTTCACCCAGTTTTTCCAACAGTGTTTCATTCAGCAGTTCGCCATATTTTTCTCTCTCACGGGCACCTACAAAGATATAAGAAACCTCATACTCCTTCAGAAGGCTCATCACCTGCTCTGCATCTGCTGAAGTATAAATAGTTTCCACATCCGCAGTTTTCTGATTCAGATCTTCCAGGTCATTTCTCCAGAGCCACTCATGCACACGCCATCCCACAATAGTAGGAAGTCCGGTCATCGCGGAAACGCGGTTAAAAGCAGTATAACTGTCACCGTTGGCTTCCAGTACCACAGGCGAACCCTCCACATTTTCTTTCAGCCAGTAAATCCCGGCAGCATCTTCCGGAAATTCCGTTTCTATATAAGACACTGAATTCAATCCCTGATAATTGGAAGGATCCCACACTTCTCCAAACCATGAACGCACACTGTTGCCAAAATATCCGCAGGTACATACCAGAAGAAAGAGTCCGGCTGCCGAAAGCACTTTGACCAGCTTCTTCCGTGAAAGCAGCAGCATCCGGTAAATCACATACCCCATCGTCATACCAAACAGAATATATGCCTGATAAGTCAGCTTGAACATAGTGTTGGCACGGGCATATCCATTCTCATAAATATCCCGCACATATACAATTTCAGGAATCATCACCAGTCCCAACGCACAAAGTCCCATAATCACAGCAAACAGATCCGGAACACACAGCGAGCGCATCCAGGTATAAAGATTCTTCTTCCGTTTTTTGCGGAGCTTTTCCCGTATCACACATATCAGGAACAAAATCGTCAGAATTGCCGGAAGTCCCCATAACACAAGAAGCTGATATGGCAGAGAATGAAACTGAGCCAGCCCAATTCCTTTCACCATTGTCTCAAATTTCAGTGTAAACGGCAGGATCACCAGATAGGAAACTGCCAGAACTTCCACAGCCTGAGCCGCCGTCACTGCCAGGATCTTCTTCCATTTCCCGTGAAACTGTACGATATTCATAAAAAGCATGGCGCCGCCGGTCACCACAAAATAAATTACAAAATCCCAGAAATTCGTCCACTGGAACATTCCAAGCAGCAGACTTACCAGCAGAATATGCGGCATGAGAAGCTGTTTCTTCAGAAACTGTACACGGGTAAAGTCAGTCTGTACTGTCATCTGCTTCCGGATTCCCTGCATCCACGCATACAGAAGTCCCACCAGCAGCAGTACAAAAAAGATATTCACCACATGCGCATGCAGATCTCCCAGTACAAAGGAATAACACGGAAATTCATGAATCGTCTTGTCCGGTACATCCGGATTGTAGCCGATATATCGCGTGGCATCCGGAAACCAGTAGCCGCTGATTTCTTCTGATGCGGTCAGCTTCTCGACCAAAGGAATAATCACTGCATAAATCACATAATGCATATTTCCCGCAATGGAAACCGCCACACCGGCAGTCAGCCCGGAAGCCGCGGGAACCCACTTTTTTGCCTTCCCCATTCCACGGCCAAGCCTGTCCCGGGCCATCTGATTCACCAGTGAAAACGGCAGCACAAACGCAAAAGCCGCGACAAAAGTCCTCATGAGATTATAGGTGATCTCCGGCCTGCTTCCCGAAAGCTTCGTGAGAAATACGGCAAAATACTGTCCGCCATAATAGTAATTGATATGTCCCTCTGAATACCAGAGATCCACTGCCGGAAGCTCTTTGCTGCGCATCATGGCTTCCATGAAGCCATAGTCCATGAATTTCTCTGTGCCGTATGCTGCAGGATGAAATCCTGCCAGATACGTCCACATGAGAAATACAGCAAAAAACAGGATTTCTTCCCAGAAAACAAGATTCACCGCCCCCGCAGGAAAGCTTTCAATCCCTTTTTTATTCTGATACCGGAACAGCACTGTGCATCCGACAGCGCATACAACCACCACTGCAGCACATGTCCGGGCAGTGAAATCCAGAAGATTCACCGCCACCAGAAACCAGGTAAGAAACCCTGTCACAGCAATACACAGTACCTTTGAAAACATCCAGCCTTTATCTTCAAATCCCTGAAAAAGCATTCCCGTCACAGGCATTGCAAGAAGTCCCATAACTCCTGCCAGCAAATACCAGGTCCAGAATGTCCACACATCTCCTTTCAGCAGAAATGCGGAAAGCCCCAGCAGTACAGCCGCCAGAATCATTTTTCCTATCTTTTTTTTCATCAGTTCCTCCTATTTCTTCCAGGCACTTTATACTGCCTCCCTTATTATTCTGATACATGATAAATCCGGATTCTTCCGTCATCCGAAGTATACACCAGCGGATATGCCTTTGCAATGGCATCTTCCCTGCACGCCTTTTCCTCGAATGTCATCCCTTCCTGGAACAAAATATAATCAATTCCCTCCTGTTCTGCCAGTGATTTCACTTCTTCCGCATAGGGTGTGGTATAAATCAGAACCGCAGCAGATGCTCTGTAATTGGTATCATATCCTGCTGACCAGGCATAATACGGCCAGCCGCAATACATCATCACACCCGCCATCGTCACCTCATTCATACTGTATTCCGGTGTCAGGATCAGATCACTGCTGTCCAGATTTTCTGCAAGCCACTTTGTGAGACTGCTGTCCATGGCAACTCCCACCCGGTGTCCCTCATCATTATCTTTCAGTATCACTACAAAATCATAAATTCCCGTAACTGTCAGGCAAACAGCGAGTACGACAGCCGCCGCTTTTCCAGCTGACCTTTTTTTCCTTAATTGCAGAAGCGCATCCGCCCAGAAGATCGTAAGGAACGCATAAGCAATCATAATATATTTATGGTTCACGTTGATATCCGGTGTCAGAGAAATACAGAAGGCAAACAAAACAGGAATGAAAAATGCCGCCATGACCGACCGCTTCATCCTGTTCACACAAAATCCAAGAATCAGCAGTCCGAGAAAAAAGACTCCGCTCATCTGCAGCAGATACCAAAGTACCCCGGACAGCGATTTGTCCTCAGCCAGAAATCCCCAATAAAACGAAAGAGACATTCCTCCTTCCTTAATAAACATTTTTGTCTGCAGTACAGAGCACACCACAGCTGCCAGAGCAGTCAGCGCATAGTCCAGTTTGCCGTCGGAAACCAGTCCGAAGCCCATTAGGATCAAAAGACCGCCTATCACAGCTGCTCCATTCCAGAAAGAGCAAAGCCCCAGCAGAACGCCCACCGAAAGAGCTGTTCCTGCGTCTCTGGATACCCAGGCTTCTTGGCTGAATAATCTATTTTTCATCCAGTTCAGACCCTTTTCCGTATGTCTGTCACCGGCTTCCACCCAGTCCAGATAGATCCACAGCGCTGTACAGACAATAATCAGTCCAAAAGCCAGATGTCTTTGATTCAAATAAACATTAAAGTTCCATAATCCCCAGTTTTCATTAGTCGTATATCCGATAAAAGACGTATTTTCCTTCAGTACCTGCCACAAATCTCCCGCCTGCACATGTTCCAGTACAAACCTGAAAAATGCAAGCCCGCTTCTAAAGAAAAACAGTACGATTGCGCCCGCGCCAACGGCACGTTTTCCCGTGATCCTGACTGCCAGACCATACAGCATCATCAGAAATCCAAGAAGAGCCATTACACTGATCAGGTTATAGGCAAAATCCAGACGCACTCCCAGATATTCCAGATTTCCGGCCAGAAACTGAAACATAAAATGATATTTCACATCCGATCCGCCATAATGAGGATACTGGGTCGGGAAATTATTTCCCATGGAAAATGACCGCATCATCGCGGTATGCGGTGCATAATCCCCGAACACACTAAATCCGGAATAAAGCACTCCATCCTTAATATGAAAAGTATAAAACATGATCCAGGTAAGAAAAATCATCAGAACAGCAAAAAACAGTATTTCTCTCTGAAACATTTCCCAGTCCGTGATCACCCCACTGCGGTTTTGGAACGGAAGTAAGAAATCCTTCCCCTTCCGGGAAATTCTGCTTTCTTTTCTATTTCGATAAAATAAAATTATTATCTCTGCAAATCCCGCGGTCATCACCACAAAATTCCCGTAAAACAGGGGCTTTTCCGCCTGAAACACCACTGCTGCCACCCAGGAAATCCCATAGACCATCCAGGTGACTGCCAGCGTGCCAGATGCAAATGCAGACGGCCATAAAACCCAGCAGAAATTTCCATTGCTGCATAAGCTGCAGTTTCCCTGCATTGCGATGCTGTTTTCTTCGCACTGTCTGAAATCACTCCCCCGGTGCCCGGTAAATAGAAACTTCAGTGCCAGTTCTCTTCCCACCAGAATACATAATATCACATAAACAATACCAAGCATGATATTCTCCTACTCTATCTGCAATCGATGCATGAAGCATCATTGTTTTCAGTATATCAAAATCTTACGTTTATTCAAAGCTTCTTCACTGAATTTTTATACTTTCTGCTCCAGATATGTAACAAGCCCCTCTGCCAGAGCATTCGCGACCTTATCCTGGTATTCCTCCGACTGAAGCAGAGCTGCTTCATCCGGATTTGTCAAAAATCCGCATTCCGCGATCACCATTGTCCCTTCACTCCGCTTCAGAAGGTAGTATGAGGTATTCGGTTTTGCCTCTCTGGCTCTTGCAACATCGAGTCTTTCATTCAAACTGTCCTGAATTATTCCGGCAAGTTTTTCTCCCTCTGCAGAATGCTGAAAATAGAACACCTGAGGGCCCTTCACACCGGAATCCTGATAGCTGTTCTGGTGGACGCTGATCGTCAGTACCGGTTTTGCCTCATTGATCAGGGCAATCCGTCTCTGCATATCCTGTGATTTCATATTACGGGAAGCATCGTCATAAAGTCCCTTATCCTCCTCACGGGTCATCACTACAGTCAGGCCTTTATTCTCCAGAATTTCCTTTAATTTTAACGAAATTTCCAGATTAATCTTTTTCTCTTCCAGACCGCCCACACCAATCATTCCGGGATCGGCCCCTCCGTGTCCGGGATCCACTACGATCACATTCGCCTGTTCATTACTTTGGGCCAGATTGTTCGATACTTCTGCAGCCTGCTTTGACAGATAAAAAAAACTGACCAGCAAAAGACAGGCCATTGCCAGCTCTGAAATATATTTTTTCAATAGAAAACACCCTCCGGCATATTCTTTAAAATATATGTTCCGAAGAGTGTTTTTAGCATCATAACAAATTCACTGCAGATTATCACTGATCACCTGCCAGATACTGCTGTTTTCAAATCCAAGCTTCCATTCTGCCACACCGGCAAGTCCGTATCTGGGCACCAGCTGCACTTTGGCAGCGATAGACTCTGCATCCTCCAGCCAGATCTGGTATGTATCACCATCCAGTTCATAACTGCCATAATTCTGTCCGGCTTCATTGTTCCAGTAAACCTGTGCCTGGTTGGTGTTAACAGCTTCCTGAGCCGCATCCATGCCAATTGCTTCACTGGAAAGCAGCGCACCGGAAGTTTTCCATAATCTGGTATAAAATGGAATGGCATTGATCACACGCTCTGCAGGAACTTCCGCAAGCGTATCCTGGATTCCTTTCTCTACCCACGGCAGGGAAGCAACCGAACCGGCTTCCTCTGAACCCACATAGTGCTCATCATACCCCATAATAATCACATAGTCCACAACCCGTCCCTGTTCCGCACGATCATAGTGGCTGGTAAAATCTTCCGGGACCGGATTATCCACGGAAAGAACCAGTCCATTCCTGTGGCATTCTATGGACATTTCCCGCAAAAATTCCAGAAAATGAATACCCACATCTTCACTGAGATACTCAAAATCCACATTGATTCCATCAAGTCCAGTTTCCACTGCCGCCTGGATCAGCTGTCTGATCAGATTCTGCCTCGAAGAAGTACTTGACAGCACCTGTGTGGTCTGCACATTCTCACTGAAATTGTCCACCAGTCCCCATACCTGCATTCCTCTCTCATGAGCCTGCGCAACATAATCTGAAGAAGCAATGCTGGTAATATTTCCCGCATTATCCTGAATAGAAAACCAGGTTGGCGAGATCACATTCACACCCGTGACATTCTGAATCGCTTCTGACAGATATGCATTTGCCTCCATGGAAGTCACCTGATGCCATGCCATATTGACAGGCTGATCCATGGAAAGATAAGTGTACTGCTCTGTCTGGAACTCCCGTTCACAGGCAGTCTGTTCAGGAGCAGAGATTTTCTTGTTCTCAATATAACCGATATATCCGTCCTGTGTTGCCACCTGAGTCCATTCTTCCAGGCCTTCCATATAAATCAGTTTCTCACCGGCTTTGACCTCTTTGAGTACTTCAGCCTTAATGCCTCCGCGATAACGGACATACGTATTCTTCAGAACCATAACTGTCTGAATATCACTGAATTCATATTGAATGGCCACTCTGGCAGGGTCCTGGGAAACATAAGTATCCACATCTGTATATTGTTTAATAAACGACAGGCTCAGATAAACGGTTCCATCTTTAAGCCAGACTTCTCCTCCGGCTTCCTGGGATGCCGGATAGGAAAAAAGCTCCGAGGGAGTCGCATAAAGAACCGCACTGTTCTCCGAATCCCAGTAGTATCTCTGATTCAGACAGGTATTGACCACTTCCAGCGGAAGATATATCTGTTCTCCGGATATCAGACCTCTCTGCTCCAGGACCTCTGTTCCGAGAATCAGAGCAGCTTCTCCGTCTGCTACCTGTCCATAATACTCATTTAAATCCATATGTGTTTTCGTAGGTGTATATTTCATAACCACATGTACACCCAGACCTATCAGCCCCACCACCAGAATCAGCAGACATACGATCAGGGCAGGCATGTATTTCTTTCTCATATTTTTCTTCCTTTCATCAATGTCTATTGCGCATTTTCCGCTTTATTATAACATATCTGAAAAAGATTGCATTACATATTTCGACTTTTTATAGTTTTTTCACATTTTGAGGATTCCCCCGGCAGGTTGTGTATGAGGGGAGACTGTCCGAAAACTAGGATGAGTTTTCATCGAAATTAAATTAAGTTTGATTCACTCTTATGAGTGTTCAATATAGATATAAAAAACTGCACATTGAAAACTGAATAAAGTACACAGAAATCATGCATCTATGGTTCAAATATAGTATAATAAAACCAGAGAAAATATTTCGTTTCGAGGTGTGATGAGATGCCA
>JALEHU010000049.1 GCA_022770365.1 Blautia sp.
GACAGTTATGAAATGGCTTAAAATAAGCATTCTTTGCCGATTTGTAACATTGATCTGTGAAAAAACAGGCCTTATAACCAGAAATTCAACACTTTCGGACTATTCTTCTATAGTCCGAAATGTTGGGAAAGTTTTAATTAAGCTGAATCTAAAGGGTAAAAATCTTTTGGGGCCTGTTTTGGTTGGGATCGTACAACCGGTTTTGTATTTTGTTTTTGAAAACTATGGGCTGAAATATACGACGACTTCTTTTACCGGTATTGTCTCATCCATCAGCCCGATTTTTACCACTGTTTTAGGCGTCATTTTTTTGAAGGAAAGACCGAATCTGAAGCAGTGGATCTGTATTGTGCTTTCTATCGCCGGCGTTATGATGGTTTCTCTTGGATCCACCGGAGGAGAAAATACTGCAGCGGGTTGTGTCTGCCTGTTAACTGCATATTTTCTCGGAGGGTTTTATGCGATTTTAATTCGAAAACTGTCCAGACAGTTTTCTGCTTTTGAGTTAACATATGTTATGTTTACAGTGGGATTTATCTTCTTTGCCGTTATGGCATTTGTGCAGTATGGAAATGGAACCGTCCCCATGCTTGTGCCCGCGGCAGGCAGCTGGAAGTTTATGCTTGCCTGTCTGTATCTGGGAGGCCTGTCGTCCGTAGGGGCTTACATGCTGGCAAATTACTCATTGGTTCATTTACCTGTATCCAGAGCAACTATTTTTAACAGTTTTTCCACGATTGTGTCCGTTTTATCCGGTGTGATTTTGATGCATGATCCATTCACTGTTGTAAGTGCCATTGCTTTTCTTATGATTTTAGGCGGAGTGATCGGTGTCAACCGATTTGCAGATTAAAGATATGAAATCTTTTTTTTAGCAGCGTCCTGAATTCTTCAACAGAATGCTTTCCCTGCTCTGTTACCGGCTTGATCCACTTGCCGCTCTTGGTATATCGGATCTCAGCTATCAGCCGGATGAGTTCATCCGTATACAAAAATGAAAATACGGCGAGGAAAGGCAGATGAAGCACCATGCCGAAAATCCATGTGGCAGGAACACTGATGGCAAATAGGCAGGAAATTTCCAGCACTGTGCCGAAAACTGCTTCTCCGCCTGCCCGGTAGCAGGTGTTCATGATGTAGTTACAGGTTCTGACCGTACCTGCTGCCAGATAGATAAGCAACATATATTTGCCGTAAAACATCGCCTCACTGCCCAGACCAAACAGGGAAAACAGCGACTCGTTGAACACAAATCCAGTCAGACAGATGACAAACGTAATCGCCGGACAAACAATAGCAAATCCTTTTGTGTACTGATATCCCCTCATGTGATGTCCGGCACCCACTTCTTGTCCGACCACAACAGAAGACGCATCTGCAAGTCCGCCGAAGAATGCAAATACAAAACCCTCCAGCACGCGGAATGCTGCCATCGCTGCGATCGCAGATTCTGACTGATGTCCGATTACCACATTGATCAGCATCTGACCAATCCCATAGAACTGCTCGTTGCAGATGATCGGAAGACATTTGCTGAAATAAGTTCTCAGAAATGGAGCTTCAAAATGTAACATATCTCTAAGATGAAGCTGCACAGATCTTCTGCACTTTGACAGGAAGAAAACAAGGAGCAATAGATTTACTGCTGAGGAGCACAATGTCCCGACTGCTGCACCGGCTGCACCCATTTTCGGCATTCCAAAACGACCGTAAATCAGAATCCAGTTCAGGATAAAATTTGTGATAAGACCGGCAATGGAACTCACGAGCGGAGGCTTTACTCTTTCTGTGGAACGCATCAGAAAACTGATGATCAACGCTATGGCTTGCAGCGGATAAGCAAATCCCACGATCCGAAGATAACCTGCACCCACGTCAATAATATTCTGTTTATCCGTGTATATACGAAGAATAAAGGGTCAATCATTTTTTTCGTGGGATTGACATTACCACGTTATAGATATTCTATGCCGTCCGCCAGCCTTGACATGAACCTCAGGCAATGCGTTGGGTGATCACCCCGACGGCGAAGAACTCAAGAACAGTTGCAATTATGA
>JALEHU010000078.1 GCA_022770365.1 Blautia sp.
ATAGCAAGAACGCTGTTCACACCAAAACCGACAAGGGAAAACTCATAAATCGTTTCTACTATCTGTCTATTGACAAAGCACTGGATCTCTCTG
The DNA here is from genome assembly GCA_022770365.1 of Blautia sp. Taxonomy (GTDB): domain Bacteria; phylum Bacillota; class Clostridia; order Lachnospirales; family Lachnospiraceae; genus Blautia_A. Next base: position 94 of record JALEHU010000078.1, read on the forward strand.
CCGATGATGAAGAAATCGTAATTTCTGTTCCAGAGTCGCGGCAGATTACCTCCGATTTTGGCAGGCATATTGATTTGGATTTGTCTGCCAGAAATTATGAATTTGAGCACAAAATGTTCCCGTTGAATATTAAAATGCTTGGATATGAACCGCTTTCAGGTCGCCCAGCGTAACGCCGAGATTTCTAAAGTAAGGAATGATCCTGCTGTTCGACAGTTCTTTGTAGCTTGCATATAGTCAGTTGATGACTGACATGAAACTATTGTATTTTTGTTATCGGCATAACTTCTAACACTTTGAATATCAAGAGCCTTTTTCAGAAAAGTAATGACATTCAATTCCTTCAGTAAAGAAGGAATATATAAAGTACCAGACATTGGGCCACCGCCCGCCCCCCAACATCCATTCATATACCACGCGGCATACTGTATCGTGCTTCTCGACGTGTTGAACAGCTCCGCAATCTCGGTATCGTTCATTCCCTCGAAGTAATACAGCAATATGGCTTTGCGCTTTTCTTCCGGCAAAGTACGGATTGCTTCAAGAAGCAGCTTTGGCGTGATTTTCTTCCCGGCTTTCTCAAAGACGGTTTCGGCGGCTTCACGTTTGAAATATTCATCAAACGTATGAAGCTGCCGCGCTTCGTCTAAGGTCATGTCGGAAAAGGTCACTTCCTTTGCCTTGTGTCTGCGAAGTTCTCTATGGGTGTCGCAAGCTTCATTGTGCAATACCGTATTACAAAACTTCTGAAAAGTAAGCGCATAAATATTGGGTAGATTGAATCACCCCACTTGTTGCTCCATAATAGTAGGAAGTAGATTTTTACTACACAATCTTCCAGTAATAAACCCACTGGTAGAAATTTACTACATTATGGAGGTGCCTATGACCCAATCCAGAGCCAATCGCCGTTCCCAGGATGAATGGCTTCAGTTAATTCAGGAATGTCGAAGTAGTGGCCTGACTGATCGTACCTGGTGTGAACAACACGGCATTTTAGTCAGTTCTTTCTATAACGCTGTGAAACGACTTAGGAAAAAGGCCTGTGACATTCCGTATGTTTCTCACAAAAGAACATATGCACTGGACCTTACTTCTGCTAATAAACAGGAAGCAGTCCAGATTGATATATGTCCGGATTCCCGTCCGGAAGCAGTTCCGTCTGCAAAACAGATGAGTCCTGCACCGCACATTGACAATTCATATACGATTGAACTTATGATGGATGACGTTTCCCTTAAGATCAGCAATTCGGCAGACCCGTTCCTTCTGCAGCAGGTCATCCGAATGCTACGTCCCCTGCAGTGTTAGCGGATATATCCGGTGTCGATGCTATTTATATCGTGACCGGGTATACCGATATGAGAAAGTCGATTGATGGTTTATGCACCCTCATTCAGGAACAGTTTCCGCAGGAAGAAAGCTCAAATGCCCTCTATCTGTTCTGTGGCAGGAAATGTGACCGCATCAAAGCACTTTTGAAAGAGCCTGATGGTATGGTCCTGATCTATAAAAAGCTGACAGCGCAGGGACGGTACCGATGGCCCAGAGACCGCTCTGAGGTCAGGAATCTCACCTGGCGGGAGTTTGACTGGCTCATGTCAGGTATCGATATTGACCAGCCTAAAGCAATAAAAGTTGCTTCTGATCAGGCCTGAATAGTGCACAGGAAAAGTGCTGTTTTTCCTTTATTTTCGGCATTTTTCAGCTCCCGTTTATCTGTAAATCAGCCCCGTTTTCTGGTATAATAAATATCAGAAAAGAGGTGAAAAACAGTGGCACAAAATGCAAAAGATATCCAGCTGCGGGATCTGAAGGATCTTCTTAACGAACTTCGGGAAACCAATAAACTGCTCCGAAAAACACTGGAAGAAACCCAGAAGGAGAAAGCGGTACTCCAGCAGGAGCGTGATAACTTCAAGGAGCAGGTGGATTACCTTACAAAGAAACTCTTCGGTTCTTCCAGCGAAAAAGGCACCTGCGAGATTCCCGGACAGATGCATCTTTTTAATGAAGCTGAAACCGAAATGGACCCGGCTGTGGAAGCAGCGGATGCACTTGCTGCCACTGAACTGCCTGAGAAAACAGATCCGGAAAAACCTGCCAGAAAGAAACGTTCTACAAATGAGGAACGTTTTAAAGGCATTCCCGTAAAAAAGGTTTATCTCGAACCATCTGCTGAGGAACTCATCTGCAGCAAATGTGGAAATGAGATGGTACGGATCGGTACCGAATTCGTACGCCGTGAGTTAAAAATTATCCCGACACGGGCAACGGTGATTGAATACTACAGCGTGAACTATGAATGTAAAAACTGTAAAAAGAAGGCTGCAGCACCGACGATCGTCAAAGGCAAGGATGGAAAAGCCCATATGATGTATGGAATGGCATCTGCCTCAACGGTTGCCTGGGTCGTTTACCAGAAATACTGTAATGGAATGCCCTTATACCGGATCGAGCAGGATCTGGACCGTCTGGGTGCAAAGGTCAGCCGTGCCACACTGGCAAACTGGATCATAAAAAACACAGAGGCATTTTTCACACCAATGTACGAGTACTTTCACCGGAAGCTTCTTGCCAGAAGCTTTGCGATGGCTGATGAGACGCCCGTGCAGGTATTGCATGAACCGGAGCGCCGCGCCCAGACAAAGTCCTACATGTGGCTTTTCCGAAGTGGCGAAGATGGTGATGTCCCGATCATCATTTACAGGTATTCGGAAACACGGGCCGGTGATACGGCTGTGGATTTCCTGGATGGCTTCCAGGGATATCTCATGTGTGACGGCTACAGCGGTTACAATAAAGTAAAGACCGCAAAGCG
>JALEHU010000087.1 GCA_022770365.1 Blautia sp.
GTCATAACAGGTAATAGTACCATAGATTTTGTCAGCATATTTATCCGTAAGTAACATAGACACATCCTCCAATGTTTTTTCTTTAATTGTACTCAAAACGTGGAGGGAATGCAAAACTTTTCCGGTTTATCCGGGTTAGGAAATAAAAACAGAAAGGATGTCCACCATGAATTTAAAGAATAAAAAAGTTTTTCTGACTCGTCCGTATAAAGTAGTTTACAAAGATGGTGACCGCATCATCAAAGTTTTCACTAACGAACACGGCAAAGCCAATGTATTTAATGAAGCGCTCTGCCAGGCCCGCGTAGAAGAAAGCGGCCTTGATATACCGGCAGTACTGGAAGTCAGCCGGATTGACGGGGAATGGGCCCTTGCCATTGAATATGTCGAAGGCAAAACCCTGGAACAGATCATGCAGGAAGATCCTGAAAATCTGGAAAAATATATGGAGCAGTTCGTTGACCTGCAGCTTTCCATGCATGCAAAGAAAGCTCCCCGCCTGACACTTCAGAAAGATAAATTTGCACGCAAGATTTCCAGCCTGAAAGATACCGTCGACGCCACTACCCGTTATGAGCTCCACACCAGACTGGACTCCATGCCAGATCACACCAAACTCTGCCATGGTGACTTCAATCCAAGCAATGTCATTGTAAGGGAAGACGGTACCATGACCATTGTTGACTGGGCTCATGCAACTCAGGGAAATGCCAGCGGCGATGCTGCCATTACCTATCTGGAATTTGCATTGAAGGATCAGAAAAAGGCAGATCTGTATCTGGATCTCTTCTGCAAAAAAAGCGATACCGCAAAACAGTATGTACAGAAATGGCTCCCGATCGCAGCAGCTTCACAGCTTACCAAGGGAATCGAAGAAGAAAAAGAATTCCTGAGCCGCTGGATCGACGTCATTGATTTCCAGTAATTTCTGAAAACCATAAAAAACACACCGGGATATGTTACTTCCGGTGTGTTTTTGTCCATATTCGCATAATCAGACTGCATGCTGCAAAACTACCGATTAAGTAAAATATCTGATGATGTAAAAACTGCTTATCAGATAAATTATCTGATTATAATCCGTACTCAGCGGCCAGTTTCTTAAATTCCGGCAGTGAATTCACAATAGTATCATAAGATACACAATACGCAAGTCTTACATATCCCGGGCAGGCAAAAGAGCTTCCCGGAACCATAAGGATGTTGTATTTCTTTCCGGCTTCACAGAATTCCTTTTCATTTGGAACAGGAGATTTCACAAAAAGGTAAAAGGCTCCCTGCGGTTTGATGCATTCGAATCCGCATTCTTTCAGACCATTGTATAATGTGGTGCGGTTTTTATCATATGCAGCTACATCTACCTCTGCATCCACACACTTCATGATCACTTTCTGCATCAGGGACGGTGCGTTAACGCTTCCCAGAATACGGTTTGCAATAGCTGCGGCAGTGATCACAGTCTCGCTGTCCTCCAGTTCATCCGGGATGACCAGATAACCGATACGTTCACCCGGAAGAGACAGGGATTTGCTGTAAGAATAGCCGACTACTGTATTTTTATAGTACTTTGTCAGATACGGGACTTCTACTCCGTCATACGCCAGTTCTCTGTATGGTTCATCGGAAATGAGATAAATCACACTTCCGAATTCCTGCTGTTTTTTCTCAAGGATCGCAGCCAGTTTTTTGATTGTTTCCTCGGAATATACAACTCCGGTAGGATTGTGAGGCGTATTCACGATGACAGCTCTTGTATTGGCTGTGATCTTCTGCTCCAGCTCTTCCAGATTCGGCTGGAATGTCGCGGTATCCGGAGAGATTTCTACAAGTTTGCCGTCATAATTCTTCACATATGCACCGTATTCCAGGAAGTATGGTGCAAAAACAATCACTTCTTCTCCCGGATTCAGGATTGTTTTGAGTATTACATTCAGACCGCTGGCGGCACCTACTGTCATGATCAGATTCTTTGCTGCAAATGCAGTACCGAAACGGCGGTTCAGTGATTCCGCAATTGTCTGACGGACATCCTCAAATCCCGCATTGCTCATGTATCCGTGGAGAACGGTGGGTTCTTCTTCATTAACAAGGTCGATGATCGCCTGGCGGACACAGTCCGGAGCCGGTACACTGGGATTTCCAAGGCTGAAATCAAATACTTTGTCTGCACCGTAAATGGCGCGGAGTCTGTTTCCCTCCTCAAACATCATACGAATGGCAGAATTGTTCTGCACAAATGGTTTCATTTTTTCTGCAATCATTGTTTTGTCTCTCCTTTATCAGTTATGCTGTTTTACGCAACCGCATCCATGCCGACTTTCAGAGCTTTTTTATTCAGTTCTACAAACTGCGGCTTGATATTGGCTTCCAGGATGCTGTCCCAGTCAATATGCTCCAGTCCCATGGCTTTGATAATGGTGCCAAGAAGGATAATATTGGCAGCTTTTTCATTGCCAAGTTCTCTTGCAAGGCGGGTGGCATCGACCACTTTGGCTTTGACATACTTTTCAATTTCCTCCAGTACATCATCCGGATAGGTTTCTTCGCCGGTGATCACGGACATGGATGGAATTTCCTCATTATTTACAACCAGAGTTCCGTCCTCTTTCAGATAATCCAGGGCACGGAGAGCTTCCATTTTTTCGAAAGAAACGATAATGTCGGCTTTGCCTTTTTCGATGACGGGGGACATGACTTTTTCTCCGTAGCGAACCTGGGAGGATACACTTCCTCCGCGCTGGGACATGCCGTGGATCTCGCTCATTTTTACATCATAGCCTGCTTCCATCAGGCCGTTGGTCAGAATTTTGCTGGCAAGGATGGTACCCTGACCGCCCACACCTACTAATAAAATGCTTTTTGTCATGGGATTAATCCTCCTTTACGATTGCATCTTTCGGACATACCTGTGTGCAGACATCACAGCCTACGCACTGTGCACGATTGATGGTTACTTTTTTATTTGCTTTGTCATAGGACATTGCAGGACAGCCTGCTTTGAGACAGAGTTTACATCCTACACATTTCTCATGGTCAACTTTATTCTTTGTAGCAAAAAGGTCGGCAAATTCATTCTTATCTTCTTTAGAGAATTTCTTCAGGACACATGGCCAGCGGGTGATGATCACAGACGGCTCATCAAGGGCAAGACATTTGTCAAGAGTGTCATCTACTTCCTGAAGATTATTGGGATTTACCACATAAACATGCTTCACGCCGATGGCTCTGACAAGGTCTTCAATCTTGATCAGAGTTGTTTCCTCACCTTTGGCGGTGTAGCCGGTTCCCGGGTTGTTCTGGTGTCCGGTCATGCCGGTGATGCGGTTGTCCAGAATGATATTGACCGTGTTGCTCTTATTGTAAACAGTATTGATCAGGGAATTGATTCCTGTATGGAAGAATGTGGAGTCTCCCAGTACAGTTACTACACGGCGTCCATTGCCCTGAGCGTTAAATGCTCTCTGGGCTCCGTGGCCGATACTGATGCTGGCTCCCATACATACAGTGGAGTCCATCGCCTGGTATGGCTTGCCTGCTGCCAGTGTATAGCATCCGATATCGCCGCTGATCATAATGTCCTTGCGTTTTCCAAGACGATAGAACAGACCTCTGTGAGGACATCCTGCGCAGAAAGTCGGTGCACGTCCGATCAGTTTGGTTTTGTCAAATTCGATGGTTTTGTTCGGTGTTCCGGTCACACATGCGCGGATCACGTCGGGAGTCAGTTCACCATAAGCCGGGAATAATTCTTTGCCGATGCAGGTGCAGCCCTGCTGTTTCACAAATTCTTCAATGTATGGATCGTTTTCTTCCAGAACATATACCTTGTCCACTTTGTAGCAGAAATCTTTGATCAGATTTGCCGGGAGCGGATTGGTAAAACCAAGTTTCAGATAAGAGGCATCTTCTCCGAATACTTCTTTTGCATAGTAGTAACAGATTCCGGAAGCAATGACACCGATTTTGGTGCTGTTCATTTCCACGCGGTTAAATGGGGTAGTCTCACTGTACTCGGCAAGCCTCTCCATGCGGTCCTGAAGTTTTACCCGGAGATTTCTGGCGATTGCCGGAAGACATACGTATTTTGCCGGATTCTTGGTCCATTCTTTGGACGGAACTTCTGCCCGGTCATTCAGTTCTACAATGGATTTGGAATGACAGACACGGGTAGTCATCCGGATAATAAACGGAGTGTCAAATTTTTCACCCAGTTCATAGGCTGCTTTGACCATATCGATGCATTCCTGGCTGTCAGAAGGCTCAAGCATAGCGATTTTGGCTGCTTTGGCGTAGTTGCGGTTGTCCTGCTCGTTCTGGGATGAGAACATACCGGGTTCGTCGGCTGTCACGATTACATTGCCGCCGTTAACCCCCATATAAGCCCAGGTAAACATCGGGTCTGCAGCAACGTTCATTCCTACATGCTTCATGGATACCATACTGCGCTCTCCTGCTACAGATGCGCCAATCGCGGATTCCATAGCCACCTTCTCGTTCGGTGCCCACTCTGCATATATTTCTTTATATGCAGCAAGGTTTTCCAGGATTTCTGTACTTGGCGTTCCGGGATATGCGGATGCATAAGTAACCCCGGCTTCATATGCACCTCTGGCGATTGCTTCATCGCCGGTCATCAACTTCTTCATAGGTTTCCTCCTCAATTGTTTCTACTAATACTTAATTGTAACCCTATTGTACTTGATGTGTCAACGCTTTTATACAGTAAAGTGATTTTGGAGTAATATTATTCTTCTTGGGAAAATACTTTTGACAGAATAAATCCGCCGAACAGAATACCGTTGATGATCAGGGCTGGGATCAGAGAGCCCCAGGTGATTACCTGATTTTTCAGAGCATCTGCTGAAAATGTTCCGGTAATCACTGGAGCCAGGTTGTTGTTAATAAAATGCAGAATCACCGGAACCCAGATGTTATTTGTTTTCATATAGGCATAGGCAAAGAAAATTCCAAGGGTGATACAGGTGATCTGCTGTGATAAAGCTGCCTGCAGTCCGTATCCGGGACTGTAATAAAAGAAATCCACCGGGAGATGCCACAGTCCCCAGACAATTCCCAGAATAATCACACCGCCCCTTGGACCGAACTTTTTCTGGAGCAAAGGCTGAAGGAAATATCGCCAACCATATTCCTCTCCGAAAAAAGGCGCTGCCACCAGAAAGAAATTTACAGGAAGCACGGCAAGGTAAATCCAGGTATTTGGCTGTGTCATAATATCGAGAAAAACTGACATTTCACCGCTTATTCCATAAGAGATGATCGTCCGCAGAAAATACAATGCAGTAAATAACACAATCATCAGAATGGAAAGTTTCCATTTGGAGCTGTTCAGACCATACGCCTTTCTCCGTACCCGGCCAGAAACCGCCAGTAAGATCCAGCCTAGAATACTGGCTGCCATAAAAGCAATCTGCTGAAGATATGTCCACAATGGTACCATATTCATTCCGATCATCATCACGTCATCTGCTCTCACAATGGACAGCACTGCACAGACGATCAGAAATGCAGTCACAATCAGAAAGACCAGATAAAAAAGTTTGGGCATTCTGTCATCTTTTCTGTTCGTTACGAGATACGCAAGCATAACACCTGCTGCCGGATACATCATCTGCGCATTTGGAAATGCGCTGACATCCATCCCGTTTTTTTGTCCATACCACATGAGAATTCCAAGCAGATATGTGATCCCATATGATATGATACAATAAATGATCAGTTGTTTTTTTTCTGTTTTATTCCACTCTTTTTTATTTCCCTCTGTTTTATTCCACTCCATTTTACTATTCCCCCATATGTAAATTTCACATTATTTAATGTAAAACTGAACCAGTTCCATGTTCTCATCAAACGCAATAGTGAACTGTATCTTTCCATCCTCGTATTCTCCGACCATCACAACACCTCCATAAGATTCTCCTGTCTTTTTGTCCGTGTTTCCGGCAAATACTTCTTTTGTAATTTCTTTAAAAGCACCGTTCTTGTCAAGATAAGGATCACATGCATCGGCAAACTGTTCTTCAGTAATGGCATCCTTAAACTGTTCATTTCCCATGTTAATCAGGCTTTCATAATCTTTCTCATTAAAATAACCAATTGCTTCCATGGAACTTTCCCGGATCCTGTCTTCATCAAATCCATCCGGCAGTTTCGCTGTTCCACACCCTGCCAGGCAGAATACAGCTGCACCGATTACTGCCATTGCCATCATTTTTACTGAGTTTTTCATTTTATTCATATGCTTCTTCATATATTTCTCCCTCCACTTATGCTTTTCTAAAAAAGTATATCCTGCTATCCTATTGTCCTTTAACTTCCCGGAAAAACCATCGTTACAGAAAACTCGCTTTCTCCACATTCAATCTTTAATTCCCCATGGTATTTTTCCACAGCACTCTTTACATTCTGAAGACCAATGCCTTCATGACCTTTTTTTCCGGATTTTCCCGGCTGATAACTGCCGGCATAATAATTCGATATTTTAATAACTGTAAAATCCTGTATCTGTTCCCCACGGATTATCAACCAGAATTCTCGCATGTTTCGCGGTATTTCCAATGCTTCATCTGCGTTTTCAATTTCTGCTGTTTTGCCTGCGCCAGATGCGTCTGGTATTTTCCACATTTCTGACATTTCAGAGGCTTCTGCCGCATTATCCAGCAGATTGGAAAAGACCGTAGTAATATCCACATCTGCCATGAAATCCAGACTGATTCCCCCAAGATTACACTCTACCTGATCTGAAGGAAAATACTTGAGCTTATCATTCAGAACAATATTCAGCATCCTGTTTTCAGAATAGAATTTCAGGCCCAAAGAATTCAGCATTCCGTGCAGATCACGGAAATAAGCCTCCTCATCCATTTTTTCCGACTGTTCCAGCACATGAAGATGGTTTCTGATATCATGGATGACCTTCCTGGACTCATTATAATTCTTTTCCATTTCCTCATAATACTGATGAGTGAGCACCGACTGCTGCTGCATCAGCTCCAGACGATGCTTCAGCTCCTGATTCGCCGCCACATCATACCAGAAATAAAGGCAGTACACATTCATAATGATCAGAAGCAGACAGAACAGAATCAGCCACTCATACCCAAACCTCATAAAAAACACATCACCGGCGCTCAGATACAGAACAATCAGTACAAAGCTGAATACAGGGACCAGAACCATACCTCTGATCTTCAGACTTTTATTATCCTTCGCATACCGCTTCCTCAGTACTCCTGCAATGACGATTGCCGCTGCCAGTACCAGTGCGGATTTGAAAGTCATCATCATATACGAAACAATGCTCTGCTCAAGTGCAGTATTGTAAAGAAGCTTTACTCCGATCATAACCCCAATCACCTGGGCTGCATAATTGACCAGACAGTAGATCAGCTGATACAGGAGTCCTGTTTTGCTTCTGTGGTAAAGAACTCTTCCAATGACCAGATAATAAACACAAAGTGTCACCATAGTAATCACATCATCACCGAACAGATTCGGCAGAATGACCGCCAGCGCAGCATAAATCACCCAGGCTGCTGCCCTTATCCACCGCGGAGAATCAGTCTCACAGGGAAAACTTCGTATCACCAGATATGCACTGAATGTATATATCACCAGAAACAGAGCCATAAAAAAAACATCTGCTGCAGTCATATTCCTTTCCCCTCCCCTCTCTGTTCCAGTCTGTCTGACAGATATCCGATGAGCTCCTGTTTCCATGTTTTCTGTTTCTTTTGTGAAAGGGGAACTTCCAGTCCGTTGTCCATCATTATCTGCCCGCTTTTTACATTCTTGACATGACACATATTCACAACAAAACTCTGATGAGGCATAGAAAAACCATATGGCCGCATGTTCTCTTCCACATTTCCGATTCTGTCCGCAAGATAATACTCTTCTTTTGCTGTCACCATACGGATCCGTCTGTTCTGGTATTCAAAAAAGTAAATTTCATTTATCGGCAGGCAGACTATTCCGTCCACCGTTTTAAAGCTCAGAATCGTCTTTTCTTCTGCTGTTTTTGTATACCGAAAAATTTCTTTCAGCACATTCCATACTGCTTTCTTGTTCACAGGCTTCAAAAGGTACTGGAATGCATGAACTCCAAAAGCTCCTGCCACATAATCTCTGTATGCAGTGAGATAGATTATTTTTGTCTCCATATCCATGCTGCGGATTTTTTTTCCTGTTTCAATACCGTTCATCCCGGCCATATCAATATCCAGAAAAATCGCCTCATAAGGAATATATTTTTCTGCCAGTTCTTCACCGCCGGAAAAGCAGTCTACCCGGATTTCCGGATTCCACTCCCGAATCAGAGCGCTTACCTCCTGCAAAACCCGGTCATCATCATCACAAACCGCGATTTTATACATAGTGTATTTCCCTTTCCTTTTATGCTTCTAATTATAATCGCCAGTAAAAAAAAGTAAACTGCCTGCGCATAACAGACAGTTTTTATGTATTATTCGATATAACAAAATCCTCTGCAAAATTAAGTAAGGAATACTGGATCGTTGATCCCCAGACAGAACGGGTTCTTGTCTATGACCTGGAAAACGAAGAGATACATAAAATATTTTTACAGGAAAGTGGTTCACATTTTTCTGTAACACAAAATGGCACTGTCCGGTCTCAGCCGGCAGTGCCATTTTGTGTTATAATCATCCTCTAACTTTTCACACTCAAACGGACCAGCGCTCTGTGGAGTTTGGCTTCCGCAATCTTATATTCCCGGTCGGTAAGTCCGCCCTTGGCAAGCATGCTTTCTGCACGCTCCTTTGCTTTGGAAGCACGTTCCGCGTCGATATCTTCTTTCCATTCCCAGGTAGTTGCAAGCAGGCTGCACTCCCCGTCCATCATGGAAAGCATTCCGCCGATGCAGGCCGCTTCCCTGCTTGTACCGTCTTCCAGTACCACATGGGCTTCCCCCATACCAAGCGCTGTACAGAAATTACAGTGTCCTGCAAGAACCGCCAGATCTCCGGTAATGCTTCTGCATACCACACGTTCCACTTCACCTTTGAACAAAAGGCCGTCCGGTGTTCCGATTTGTAATGGGAAGGTCTTCATAGACAGCCTCCTTTACTGTTTCCTGGCTTTTTCAAAAACGTCATCGATCGTTCCGGCAAACAGGAAATAGCTCTCCGGAATATCATCACATTCGCCGTTCAGAATCATCTTAAATCCACGGATGGTTTCCTTCAGAGGCACGTACTGTCCAGCCATACCGGTAAACTGCTCCGCAACAGAAAAGCTCTGTGACAGGAAACGCTGTACCTTACGTGCACGGTTAACTGTCTGCTTATCTTCCTCGGACAGCTCATCCATACCCATGATGGCGATAATGTCCTGCAGTTCTTTGTAACGCTGCAGTACACGCTGTACTGCACGGGCAACTTCATAATGCTCTGTACCTACCACCTCCGGTGAAAGGATACGGCTGGTGGAATCCAGCGGATCCACTGCCGGATAAATACCCTGGCTGGCAATTTCGCGGGAAAGAACCGTGGTTGCATCCAGGTGAGTAAATGTGGTAGCCGGAGCCGGGTCGGTAAGGTCATCCGCAGGCACATAAACAGCCTGAACAGATGTAATGGAACCTTTTCTGGTGGAAGTAATACGTTCCTGAAGTGCACCCATCTCTGTAGCCAGCGTCGGCTGGTACCCTACTGCAGACGGCATACGTCCAAGCAGAGCGGAAACCTCGGAACCTGCCTGCGTAAAACGGAAAATATTATCAATAAACAGAAGCACGTCCTGATTCTTCACATCACGGAAATACTCTGCCATTGTCAGACCGGAAAGACCAACACGCATACGTGCTCCCGGCGGCTCATTCATCTGTCCATATACCAGCGCGGTCTTATCAATAACTCCGCTTTCTTTCATTTCATTATAAAGGTCATTTCCTTCACGGGTGCGCTCTCCAACACCGGTAAATACAGAAAGTCCGCCATGGGCTGTCGCAACATTGTGTATCAGCTCCATGATCAGAACGGTCTTGCCTACTCCCGCACCGCCGAACAGACCGATCTTGCCGCCCTTTGCATAAGGACAGATCAGGTCTACGACTTTGATACCTGTCTCCAGAATCTCCGTAGCAGGTGTCTGCTCTTCATAGGAAGGTGCCGGACGATGGATAGACCAGCGTTCTTTTGTTTCCGGAGCAGGCTGGTTATCTACCGGGTCACCCAGAAGGTTAAATACACGGCCCAGACATTCCTCTCCAACAGGAACGGAAATAGGTGCACCGGTATCTACAGCCTTAATGCCCCGAACCAGACCGTCCGTGGAATTCATGGCAATACAGCGCACTGTATTGTCACCGATCTGCTGAGCTACTTCGGCTGTCAGCTTTGCGCCATTATTATCGATTTCAATAGCATTGAGCAGTGCAGGCAGTTCATCGTGCGCAAAGCGGATGTCCAAAACAGGACCGGTGACCTGTACTACCTCGCCAATGTGTTTTTCGCTCATTCTTCGAATCTCCTTGTTATCATGTCATATGTGCCGACCCGTAATATCCGTATGCGGCACTGATCAGTCATTTAAAGACCTTCTGCACCTCCGACAATTTCTGTGATTTCCTGCGTTATGCTTGCCTGACGCGCTCTGTTGTAATACAGATTCAGCTTTTCGATCATTTCTTCTGCATTGCCGGTCGCTGCCTCCATGGCAGTTCTTCTGGCAGCAAGCTCACTGGCAAGTGCTTCGCAGACACCGCCATACACAATTCCCGCCAGATACTCCGGAACGATCGCATCAAACACTTCCATACTGTCCGGCTCATAGAGAATCAGATTACGGACAGGCTTTTTGCCTTCCGCATTCTCCTCTTCTGCCAGATCCGTCAGCGGCAGCATGGAAAAGACATCCGGCTGCTGAGACAGCATGGAAACAAATTTGGTATAACATAATTCAATATGACCGAAACTGCCTCTTTTGAACTCTTCACAAAGCAGATTTGCCATTTCGAAACAATCCGCCACCGAAACATCTGCAATTTCTGCAAACTGTTCTGTGATACATTCAATGCCCCTGCGGTGAAAATATTCTACTGCCTTTTTTCCAATGGGAAGCACCACATACTCTTTTCCTGCACTGGCAGCTTCCAGACATTTGAAAAGATTGGCATTGTATCCGCCTGCAAGACCTCTGTCACCGGCAATTACAATATAACAATATTTCTCACTTACAGCTTCTTTGGCATAAACAGAAGAAAAATCCGTGTTTCCTGCCGCGATTTCTCTCAGGGTTTCGTGAAGCGTTTCAAAATATGGGCGGCATGTTTCAGCCCGTTCCTTGGCTTTACGCAGTTTGGAGGATGCTACAAGTTCCATTGCCTTGGTAATCTGCATGGTGCTCTGGACACTCTTGATACGCAGCTTTACCGCTTTCATGTTTGCAGCCATAATGTACCCTCCTAATCACATCATTTCTCAGGTCTTGTATTCAGAAAATTCTCTGTATAAGATTCCAGTACCTGTTTCAGCTTCTCTTCCGTATCTGCTTCCAGCTTACCGGTCGTACGGATGCTCTGCATAACCTCTGCACCCTGTGCGTCTGTATCCAGATGGGTAAATAATCCGGCTTCATAAGCACGGACATCTTCTACAGCTACTGCAGACAGGATACCTTTTGTAACAGCATAGAGAATCGCTACCTGTTTTTCAACAGGCACCGGTGCATTCTGGTTCTGTTTCAGAACCTCTACAATACGGGCACCCTGATCCAGACGTGCTTTTGTATCTGCATCCAGGTCTGAGCCGAACTGAGCAAAACTCTGCAGCTCACGGTACTGGGAATAAATCAGTTTCAAAGTTCCGGCAACCTTTTTCATTGCCTTGATCTGTGCATTACCTCCAACTCGGGATACGGAAATACCCGGGTTTACTGCAGGCATAACACCAGAATGGAACAATTCTGTTTCCAAGAAGATCTGACCATCTGTGATAGAAATAACGTTGGTCGGAATATATGCGGAAACATCTCCGGCCTGGGTTTCAATAACAGGCAGTGCTGTCAGAGAACCGCCGCCATGAGCATCATCCAGCTTCGCTGCACGTTCCAGCAGTCTGGAATGAAGGTAGAAAACATCTCCCGGATAAGCCTCACGTCCCGGAGGACGGCGGATCAGAAGAGAAAGTGCACGGTAAGCAACTGCATGCTTGCTCAGGTCATCATAAATGATCAGCACGTGTTTTCCCTTATACATAAAATATTCACCCATTGCACATCCGGAATATGGTGCAATGTACTGAAGCGGACTTGCTTCAGAAGCAGTTGCCGCAACAACAATGGTATAATCCATAGCACCGTTTCTGGTCAGAGTTTCTACCAGATTCGCTACAGTGGAACGCTTCTGTCCGATTGCTACATAGATACAGATGACATCCTGTCCCTTCTGGTTAATGATTGTATCCACAGCAAGAGTTGTTTTACCGGTCTGACGGTCACCGATGATCAGTTCACGCTGACCTCTTCCGATCGGTACCATGGAATCGATTGCTTTGATACCTGTCTGCAGCGGTTCGTGTACAGATTTTCTCTCACAGATTCCGGGTGCCGGGCTCTCAATTGCCCGGAATTCTTCCGTAACAATGGGACCTGCACCATCAATCGGCTGACCAAGGGCGTTTACAACACGTCCGATCATTGCCTCTCCTACCGGTACAGATACAACCTTGCCGGTCCGTTTTACGGTCTGTCCTTCACCGATGTTCTCATCGGAACCAAATAATACGATAGATACACTGTTTTCTTCCAGGTTCTGTGCCATACCAAAACTGCCGTCCTCAAACTCCAGCAGTTCTCCTGCCATACAGTTGATAAGACCGCTGGCTCTGGCAATACCGTCACCTACCATCAAAACCGTGCCTGTTTCATTCTGCTGAATTGCGTTATCGTAATATTTGATCTGGCTGCGGATGACCTTGGATATTTCTTCAGGTTTTAATTGCATGTTTTCCTCCAGCAGCGCATATACTGCGCAATTTTATAGTAATATCTGCTTTCGCAGA
>JALEHU010000095.1 GCA_022770365.1 Blautia sp.
GTCATAACAGGTAATAGTACCATAGATTTTGTCAGCATATTTATCCGTAAGTAACATAGACACATCCTCCAATGTTTTTTCTTTAATTGTACTCAAAACGTGGAGGGAATGCAAAACTTTTCCGGTTTATCCGGGTTAGGATTTTGAAAATCAGATCATAAGCCCCATGGTTTTGGATGACGCATCTTATGCCTGTTTGAATTATGCCATGCCGGATTATCTGGAACGGGGAAGAAAGGCGCTGGAGCAATGCGGCTTGACTGGAAAAGAAAACGACTATATCTGGTAGCTTTCCGGCGGACAGACTCATCTGCTGGCGTTGGCCGGTGCTGTCTCACTCCAGCCGGAGGTACTGATCCTGGATGAGCCTATCGCCCAACTGGCCCCCATGCACGCGGATAAAATCTATGCTGTCCTGCGGGAGTTGAACGAGAAATACGGAAAAACCATTATCGTTATTGAACATCACACCGAATATTTCGTGGATTTTTGTAAACATGTGACGCTAATGAAGGACGGTCAGATCCAATGGACACTGCCCACCAAAGAAGCACTGTGCCGAGTGGATGAGCTGGAATCCTGTAATATCTTCCCTACCCAGGTCACGATTGTGGCCCATCGGATGCAGCAGGCCGGGCAGTTTGAAACAGGAATTCCCTACCGCAGCGTAAAGGGAGAGCCCCATGTGGTGTTTTCTAATCTGAATTTAGAGATTTACAAGGGCGAGAAAATTGCCATGATCGGTTCCAACGGTGCGGGGAAATCCACCCTAATGAAAATGCTGGTAGGGCTGCTGAAGCCTACTGCTGGTGATGTGCTTCTGAACGGAAAGAGTATCCGGGAGCAGAAGCCCGAAACCCTGTCCCGGCAAATTTCCATGGTGTACCAGAATCCAGAGGATATGTTTATCAAGGATTCCATTGGCGGAGATATTGCCTATGCCATGGAAGCGCGCGGCATACCAGAAAGTAAGAAGCGGACGGCAGAGCTGTTGGAGCGCTTCCGGCTGACAGAGTTTCGCGACTGGGACGGAAGACTCCTGTCTGGCGGCCAAATGCAGCGGGACAGCCTGGCTATCGGCATCGGCCTGAACCCGGGCATCCTGCTGTTGGACGAACCCGCTGCCAACCTGGACATTGCCACGCGGAAAGAAATCATGCGGACGCTGGATGACCTCAAATCCATCACGGAGACCGTTGTGATCGCGACGCATGATTTGCAGCTTGTTTGCGAGTGGGCGGATCGGATCGCAGTTCTCTGCAATGGGCAGGTCGTTGCGGACGGCAAGCGGGTTGAAATTTTCAGCAATCAGGAAATCGTAAAAACTGTGGGTATCCGCCCGCCGGAGATTTTTTCCATGGGACAAGCCCTTTGTCCGGAAGCTCTCTGCTATACCATCGATGAGTTTATGAACTGCTTTGAAGGGAGGACGACTGCCTATGAAAACACTTGATAAACTGTCCGAGAATATTTTGGATAAGCTCTCCATTGATTTTTTGCGGAATCCATTGGGCTCATGGAGGCCATCCTGAATTGCTGGCGCGCTTTGACTTTCTTGACCTGAACGGCAAAGACATCGCAGAGGACCGGCAGAGGGCCGAAGAGATGACCTATGGGCTTGGACAGCAGATCCAGATCCCTGTGGTAGCAGGCAGCGACACCCACCAGGCCGTTCAATATGGCTGAATCCGTAATTGTTTTGAGCGGGAATTCGATACCTTTGCTGCACTGAGCGAGGAAATGAATGCTGGGCATTACAGTATCGCCGTCCATCCCGAAGCCGCATTTAAAGTGAAAACCGCCGGGCTTTTGAAGCGTTCTCTGAAAGAAGTCCATGCCCTGGGCGGGGACTATGCAGCGGGCAAGCTGGTGGTTGAGGATGCCGGAGGGAAAGTGACTGCCTTCCGTGGAGAAAAAGTTTCCCTGAATTTGCCGGGATGTGATATACTGTGTTCAAATGGGGCAATCCACAGAGAACTTATGCCCCTGTTATAAGGAGAAGACCATGTGTTTTTTATTTCCTCATACGCCGGATAAGTTCACCTCCACGGAAAAGATGATTCTGGAATATATGTCCAGCCACCGGGATGAATTTCTTTTTATGACCATTGGGCAGCTGTCCGCCGCGCTGAACATTTCAGAGGCTACCGTCTCGCGGTTTGCGCGGCATGTCGGCTGTGATGATTTTAAGCATTTGAAACAGATTGTAATGGAGCAGACCGTCCGTAAGGGTCCGGCGCAAAAACTGACCAACACCTTGCGTTCGGGAAACGGAGAACTGCTGTGCCACTGCATAGACCAGCAGCGATATAACCTTCAAAAAACATTGGAGCTGCTGGATCAGAAGGAATTTGACCGTGCGGTGCGGGCAATGCTGGCAGCACGATGTATCTTCATCCATGCAAAAAATGCCTCCCGTTCCCTTGCGCAGCTTTTAGAATTCCGACTGCGGCGGATTGGCCTGGACGTCCGCACGATCCCTGCCGGCGGCAGCGAGGTGCTGGAGGGCTTAGTCCCGATTCAGCGTGAAGATCTGGTCATCCTGTTCGGCTTCTCCAAGGTTTCCTCTGAAGGACGGGTGATCCTGGACTATGGAAAAGAGATCGGCTTTACCACGCTGTTGTTTACCGGGCGGCTTTATCCCGAGAAAGAACAGCAGGCGGATATCCATTTGTTCGTTTACCGTGGAGAGGAGAATGAGTACCACTCTATGAGCGCACCTGCTGTGGTTGTGGATGCGCTGGTCATTGCGCTCTCCGCGCAAATGGGTGCTGAAGCGGTAGAAAATCTAGATGCGGTACAAATGCTGAAAGAGCGGTATAGAAAACAAATTTGATGATTCACAACAGCTCGAAGATTGCTTATTTTCGATTCCCTGAACAAACACTCCGAACAAACACTCCATCGAGGATACTTTAAGAAGTAAATTTGTAAAAGTATCCGCGCATAAGAATGGGGAGGTTTTTTCCTCCCCATAAATATTTTTTCTCATTCTTCCAGAATCATATGTCTCATTGTGTCTGTGTCAAAGGATACTTTCTTTTTCTTATTGTTGTATTCAAGAATCACTTCCGACACCCTTGCCGCTGAAATACAGATTTTTTTAATGAGACATTCTTCCCATTCAAAGTCGATGGTAAAACCACCCGATACCTTGACTCCTTTTATTTTACCTGATTCCCATTCTTTGGGAAGAGCGGGAAGGAAAATAATTTTTTCATCGCTGCTTTGCAGTAACATTTCCATCATAGCTGCTGCAAATCCAAAGTTTCCATCAATTTGAAAAGGCGGATGAGCACACAACAGATTAGGATAAATTCCACCGCCAACACAGGAAATATTTTCCTCTTTTGTGTACCGGAGTTGATTTTTTAAAAGACGCAATGCCCGTTCACCATCGCGAAGTCTTGCCCAGAGACATGCTTTCCAGGCCATGCACCAGCCTGTTCCTTCATCTCCCCGCCGATTTAATGTTTCCCTGCATGCATCCAGAATCTCATGATCTTTTTCCTTTATCAGCTGTCCCGGATATAATCCGTATAAATGGGACACATGTCTGTGATGTGGATCAGCCTCTGAAAAATCAAAAAACCATTCCTGCAGCTGTCCTGTTTTCCCAATCTTCATTGGAGGAAGTTTGGAGACAGCTTTTTGTACGTCATCTGATACACCTTCTACATCCAGTATTTTACAGATTTTCAGGTAATTTTCAAATAATTCTTTTAAAATACAGATGTCCATGGTTGATGCCATGCTGACACTATGGAATGTCCCATCTGGTGTAATGAACATATTCTCCGGTGAAGTAGACGGGCTTGTGACAAGATAATCCTGATAAGGAACCAAAAAGCCCAGATAAAACTTTACTACACCTTCAATAATTGGATATGCTTTTTCACGTAAGAAAACGTTATCCAATGTATAGCTGTAATGTTCCCATAAATGCCTGCATAACCACCCGGAACTCATGGGCCACATGGAGTAGGAACACGGATCGTCATCCTGTCCGTAATAGCCAACCGGACTGGAATGCCCCCAGATATCAATGTTATGATGGCTTACCCAGCCGGGAAGTCCATATAGTTTCTCTGCGGTTTTTTCTCCATTAGCAGCTGTTCTCTCGATCAAATCCAGCAAAGGCTCATGGAATTCACTTAAATTACACCGTTCCGCCATCCAGTAATTCATTTCTGTATTAATGTTCACTGTGTAGTTACTGCTCCAAGGCGGTCTCATACTGTGATTCCAGATTCCCTGGAGATTTGCGCACTGTGTTCCCGGTGTTGAAGAACAGATCATAAGATATCTTGCATAATGGAACATCATTTCTGCCATCCGGTTTTCTTTTGTATCTTTCAGCAGCAATTCCATTCTGTTAAAATACTTATGGTACTGTTCTAAATGACGATTTTTTATTTTTTCATATTTTAAATCTTTTAATGCATTCCTGCAGTTAAAAGCTAATTCTGAACAGGTCGCCTGGTTTTCAAAATTAGTTGCGCCATATAAAAAAATAAAAATATCGCCTTCGGAATCCACCAGAAGTTTTTTATCTTTGCGCTTCACGCTCCCATTTGAAACTTCTGTATGAAGAGCCAGAGCAAAGCGTATTCCTTTTTCTTCCTCATATACGACCGGCTGAGGACAGGAATAATAGGGAGGAGCCACATATATCGGAGCCTGACCGATAATAGCCAGATCACTCTGTGGACTTTGCAGATCCCAATGGCGTATCTCGCTGTCCAGCGAAATCTCTGCATGAAGTTTATGATGATCTTCTGCCTGAAAATGAATCGCCATTACAGGATCTGCCATGCTGACAAACATCTCTCTTTTATATTTTCCGGATTTTGTCGTACATGTGATTGTTTCTATCGCATGGTTTAATGAAAGCTGTCTGACATATTCATGTTCCGACGCATTTTCCTGCAGCTTTATATCAATATGCAATGTTCCAGCCGGAAGATAGCTTTCTGTCCAATCTCCCAGAACATGTTCTCTGCAATAGTTCTCTGCATCGTGATATCTCTGGTCAGATATCAGGTCTCTCAGATAATTCCAGTCTGTCTTCCCGTTTTTATTGAGTTTATCACGGCCATCACCTGACCAGAGCGAATCAAGATTCAGTTCAATCTTTTCATTTCCGAATCGGCCATAGGACATAGCTCCAAGGGAACCATTTCCAAGAGGCAAAGCTTCATTCCAGGTATCTGCCGGTTTTCCGTAACTTAATCTCCAATGCTTCATAAGTTTGTTAACCCTTTACTGCACCTGCTGTCATTCCTTCAATTACCCACTTCTGTGCAAAAATATAAACGAGGATTACAGGTAATGATACCAGAACAACATCTGCGCATACAAGGTTCCAGCTATGGCTGTACTGTCCATAGAAATTATAAACGGAAAGAGGCAATGTCCATTTTGAGGAAGAATTCAGCAGATACATCGGAATCTGCAGTTCATTCCATACCCACATAAAGCTCAGGATTCCTGTAGTTGCTAGTACCGGCTTTAAAAGCGGAAGGATTACTTTTATAAAAAGTCTTCCGCCAATTGCACCATCCATAACAGCTGCTTCGTCCAATTCTTTTGGGATACCTTTGATAAAGCTGGTAAACATCATTGTTGTAAACGGCATATACAGAGAAGAATAAACAAGACACAGGCCAAATCTTGAGCCATAAATCCCAAGCTTTTGCAGCAGCTGAATGGTTGGCATTGCTGCAAATGGTGCAATAATCCCAAGTGTCATGATCTTATATATGAATCTGCATCCACTGGTATCTCTCCTGACTATGATAAAACTTAAAAACGCAGCCAGACTCACGATCAGTAATACGGAGACCGCAGTAATCATTACACTGTTGGATAAGGATTGAAGAAAGTCTTTTTGCAGAACTGTCATATAATTCTCAAAATGCCATTCTTTTGGCAGGGAGATGCTCATATAAGACGATTCTGCTTTTCCCTTAAAGGAAGTGAATATTACCATGAGGATAGGATAGATCGTAAAGATACTTATTATCCACAGGAATACTTCCAAAATTCTATTTACTGTTTTGGTTCTTTTTGTCATATTACGCCACCGTTTCCCATTTCGAACTAAACTTCTGATATACGAAAGATATAATAGCGAGGATCACAGTAAACACAAGGTTAACTGCTACTGACTGTGCATATCGTCCGGCGGACATTTCGTTCATCATCAATGTTCCGAAACTCTCTGTTGCATTTCCCGGACCACCGCCTGTCATTACATAGATCAGGTCAAACATCTTTAGTCCATAGATTAAACTGAACAGTATGTTTACATTTACTGTCGGCATAATAAGCGGCAGTGTAACATGCCGGAAGATCTGCCATTCGGATGCTCCATCCAGTTTTGCTGCTTCAAGATAATCTGATGAAACAGACTGCATACCAGCCAGAGTGATAATGATTGCGTAACCTACATTTCTCCACACCTCAGCTGTACAGATGGCAAAGATCGCAGTTCCTCTTTCCCCCAGCCACTGGATACTGGAGATGCCAAAGAAATTCAGGATATCATTCAGTGTACCATGTCTTGTCTGAAATACTGCACTGAAGATCAGGCCGACAACCAGACAGGAAAAAATAGAAGGTATAAAATAAATCGTTCGAAGTGCTGTTTGTGTTTTTATTTTTCTGTTTAATATATAAGCAAAAACAAAGCCAAGAACAGTTACCAAAACCGTTTTTACACCTGCATATATCAAGGTATTTGCAAATGCAACCGGAATTTTTGAATTCTGGATAACTGAAATGATGTTCTCCAGACCAACAAATTTAAGTCCCGTTGTTCTTGCTGCACTCCAGTTGGTAAATGCATACAGATATCCTATTGTTGAAGGAATAATGAAAAAAAGTGTAAACATGAATACCGGAACAGCAGCCAGATAAAACGGATATATTTTTTTTCGGTTCATGATGAATCCCCTTTTATTCAGCAAATGACTCAAGTGTAGCTATTCTGTCTTTATCTATAAGTTCAATGCACTCTTCTACAGAAATATCGCCTGACATTACCTGAAGTAATGCTTTTCCACCCTCTGTGCCATTGTATCCTACGATTTTCGGAGAACAGGATGCACGAATAAGCTTATCCACATTTTCTTTGTTTTCTTCATACTGAGAAGAATTCACATTTGTTGTCTGTCCTTTGAATACAGCAGCGGTTGATACACCTTCAAATGCCTTATTGTAGTTATCCGGATCAGCCATAAAATTGATAAATTCTGTAGCTTCTTCTACTCGTTCACCATTTTTATTTGCCATGAACAGATTTACATTTCCGCCTTCATAAGTTCCCTCGTCACATGTTCCCATAAAAATCGGCATAATACCAAAATCATCAGCAATGTAATCAAAGGATTCGCTGTCGTAGTCTGTATCGAACCATGTATCCCAGCAGAACATCATGGCGGCTTCACCTGTACCCAGTACTTCACTTGCATAATCCCAGGAATCAGATGCAAAAGTCTGTCCGAAATATCCTTTTTCTGCTGCTGTCTGGAACCATGTAACCATGTCCGTAAACTCCGGGATATCTGCATATTTCATTTCGTTGTTATTTAATTTCTCGATATACTCCGGATGTTCTTCCATTACCGGGTCTAAAGCAAACTGATATGCAATTGGCCATGAATCCGCTGCTGCGATGTAAATAGGCTGGATATCATTTTCTAATAAGGTATCACACACATTGTCAAACTCTTGCTGGGTCGTTGGAACAGCAAGATTTAATTCTTCAAAAATTTTCTTATTGTAGAGGCATCCAGAATGTGATGCTTCCCAGAAGGGAAGACCGATTATTTTATTATCGTAGGTTGCCTGCGGAAGAATAGAATCCTCAATATCGGAAACCCAGTCCGCATCAGAAAAATCCACAAAATTTCCAATTGGATTGAAATTACTTAAATTGCTGTTTCCAAAGTGAACATAAATATCAGGAATATCCCCGGTTGTAAACTTTGTGAGTGCAATATTTTCTGCACTATCCCGATCCAGGCCCTGCTGATCGATCTTATTTCCGCTTTCCTCCTCATATAAAGAAATAATCTTCTGGATGTATGGCTTTGCCAGATCATCTGCATTCATATACAGCGATAACGTTACACTATCTGATGCGCTTACATTCGCTGCCCCCAATACTGACATTGCCATTGCCGCTGCTGTTCCAATTACTACCAAATTCTTTTTCCTTCTCATTTTTTAAAACTCCTTTCTTTTTCTGGTATTTAATTGTGTTTGAATTATATATTTTCTCGGGATTGTATTCCATGGATAAACGGAATATTTGCCATGTACTTTTTTCCACTTTTCCATATTTTTTGAAATATATGCTATAATATAAATTATTCAAACATCATATTTTAGAGGAGAAAACTATATGAATGTAATATCGTCCAGGTTTTTTCACAGTACATCTTTTCAGAAAAAGATATATATATCCTGCTTCCTGTTAAACCTGCTCCTGTTGCTGGTCTGCTCAATATTCTTTTACAACTATACAGCAAAGTCCCTGAAAAAAAATTCGCAGGATACCATAATCAGTAATACAACTATGCTGGTAGATAAACTGGATATGATGATCAGCAATGCGGATAATTCTCTGAAAAGCCTTCAGACAGATGAAACACTTATTCAGTATGCTGCGAAAATTACCGATTCATCAGAAAATTATTTTTCAGAGCATGTACCCGTAAGCTCGATTTTTAAGAATGCTTTTTTAATGACCCTTCATTCAAATGACCAGAATGGATCAATAAGCTATCTGAGCGGTTACTATGATAATGTAGGTGTCTGCAATACAAAATCTGACTACAATTATCTTAGAAAAGAGTACTTAAAGAATAATGAGGACTTAACATATTATCTGAATAATATTACTTATGTTGATTATGCTGCTCCGCATACGAATTACTGGGGTGGTACCAGGAAGTCATTTTCCATAATTCGTTCCATGCGTACCGTATACGATCAATATGGATTACTGATTTTTGATTTTGATGTGGAGGTAATTAATGAACTTCTCAATGATTTTATAAATCCCGATGATCATTCGATTGTTATTCTTGATAAAAATGAGAATCTTGTTTACAGCAGCAGCCATGACCAGAATGTATCACAATTATATGATGCCTACAAGACTGTAAAGAACCAAAATTCGACCCATGTTTTCTCATATGATGATACCAGCTTAGCCTGTTTTACGGTATCTTCATTGACTGGTTGGACGTTCATTCTGAACAGCAGCACAGCTTCTTATATGCGCACTATTAGAAATCTTATTTTGACCAGTGCATTACTTTTTTTGATTCTGGCTGTTATAATGTCTTCTTTCCTGTACTTTTTAACACGCAGTCTTGTACGTCCAATGAATGAACTGGTTGTACAGCTGGAAAATATTGATCCTGACACAAATATTCAATTGAAACCAATCGCAGCGAATTCCAGTAATGAAATTGTTATTCTCACCCGGGTAATACAAAGCTGCCTTTCCGAAATATATCAGAAGACACTATTATTAACTGAATCCAGACGCCGTGAATTCCAGGCTTATTACAATGCCATGGAGGCTCAGTTAAATCCGCACTTCCTGTATAACACGCTGTCTGTGATTGGAATGACCGGTCTTAATAATGGAGATACAACTGTATTTCAAATGTGCAGTGAACTGGCAAGTCTTTTACGTTATTCATTATCTTATACAGGGCAGTCCGTAGAATTAGGGCAAGAGATTGCCAATGCCAAGAGTTACCTGTACATTATGAAGATACGCTATGAAACTGATTTTTCCTGTATTTGGGAGCTGGACCCATCCATAGAAAAGATTCATGTTCCAAAACTGATTGTCCAGCCTATTATAGAAAACTGTTTTCAGCACGGTTTCCGTAAAGAAGGATATGAGATCAGTCCTCCATGGAAAATAAAAGTACGTTCCTGGTGTGACGGTCAATATTGGTTTCTTTCTATCAGTAACAATGGTACTCCCTTTGATCCTGATGTTTTTGAAAAGCTGCAGGAACATATTCAGCATTTTAAACCATCTGGCTTAAAAGATGATAAGTCCCTTAGCATGCCGGAACGCCAGGGGTACGGCCTGGAAAATACGGTTCTTCGACTAAGTATCTATTATAAAGGGAATGTTTATTTCAATGTTGCATCTGATGAAGAGTGGGTTTCGGTAATTATCGGAGGTCCTTTACAGATTTCCGATTTTCCAAAACAAACGGAGGAAAAAAATACATGAAAGTAATTATTGTCGAAGATGAACCGACTACTGCACGGGGAATTGCAAAATTGCTCACCATCATCTGTCCTGAGACCGAAGTACTTGATATATGTTTTAATGGTAAAGATGGTGCCGAAAGCATATTGGAAAAACGGCCTGATCTTGTTTTTACAGATATCCGTATGCCTGTAATGGGTGGTCTTGAAATGATTAAACGTATTCATGAAAATAACTGCTATCCTCATTTTGTTATCTTAACCGTATACGCAGAATTTGATTACGCTAAGACTGCTATGTATCTGGGCGTAAAGGATTATCTTTTGAAACCGATTTCAATGGACGCCTTAAAAGAAATCATCTCATCCTGTCAAAAGCAGATGCAAAAAACGAATCGGCTGCTTCAGGAAAACTATTTAAAAGAAGCGGTTTTTTTATACACTCCGGAATATCCTGACAGGAATCCCTTCCTTTCGTATTCCTGTACGTTCATGATCCTTTTTTCCGGAGCTGTATGCAACAGCATTTATAATGAAAACATTCTTCGTACCCAAATACAGCCCATTGACTATACAACCCTTCGTACAATTGAGGAACGATATCGTATTTCTGTTTTTACGCTTTCCGGGCACCATTTCAACGAATGTATTTATGCTGTTATATCGCCTTCTTCTGATAATGTGGACTTAAAGGCGGTTTCTCATGACCTTTTTACTCTTCATTCCGAAAATGATACAATGGTGAATCTGGTGATTTCAGATACCTGTCAGGATGGAAAAGAATTATTTTCTATCCGGCAGAATGCTTATTTATATGCTCTGTTCCATATACGTTTTGGTTGCAGCAATATTATTTTTTGTCAGCCTGACACTAATAAAAGCATTGATTCATCTGTTGATATCAAGCAGTTGTGTTCAAATCTAAGTGAATTTATCAAAAAGCAGAAAATCTCAGATTGCATTCGTTCCATGATTACCAGCTGGAAACGCTCAGACACTACACAATTTCAGTTAATAACTGATCTGCGTTACTTTATGAATGCTCTGAAACAAACACAGCCCTCAAACAATCAGTACTTTATCTCCAATGCTGATGAAATCGTATGTTCGTGCCAGACTTATGAAGAACTTGAAAAAGAAATTAATCGCGAAATTGAACAGTTTTTAGGATATCAGGATGATTTTATCGTAAGGGATCAGCATACCATTGCTAAACAGGTAAAAGAATGGCTGGATGAAAACTTTACTACACAAATTACTTATAAAATCTTCCAGGACTTATTTGACTTAAATGAAAAATATATTTCTACTTTATTTAAAGCAGAATATAATATCACTCCCAGCAAATATGTCGGAGAATTACGCCTTAATATGGCAAAAAAATTAATGCAGACCAACCCCGATATCCGGATGAAGGATGTAGCCGAACTGGTCGGATTTACGGATGCTTTTTATTTCAGCAGGGTATTTAAAGCACACGAAGGTATCACCCCAAGTCAATACATAAAAAATAATACTTCAAAATAACTTAGGGAAGTGAGGGAATTGTGTTCAGGGAGCATTAAACGCACAATGAGCAACTGCTGCTCAACGCTGCAATTATTCTTGATTAGTAACAGCGCAAATTATATGAGAGTAAGCAGATATATCCGGGATGATAATTTGGATGCGGCACAGGCGATTTTAGACACAATCCAGGACCGTGATGAAATAATCAGCGTTCTGCCGGATAAGCTCATGCTGCAAGTGTCAATAAGATTTATTCGATATGTGGGAATATGGAAAATATACGGCTTTTTACCAAATCCTATCTAACGAAAAAGATGCAGATAAAATTCTTGATTTTAAGATTTTACAGGATGATGAAACAATGTATGCTTATGAGGGTGCATTCAGCGATGAGGAAGTACAGGAATGGCTTGACAGGCAGATTTCCCGTTATCAAAAATGGGGATTCGGCTTATGGGCAGTCATTTTAAAAGAAACAGATGAAATGATTGGACAGTGCGGACTTACCATGCAGCCGTGGAAAGGTGAGGAAGTGCTTGAGATAGGATATCTTTTTAATCGAATGTATTGGCATAAAGGATATGCTGCAGAAGCCGCTAAGGCCTGCAAAAAATACGCTTTTGAAATACTGAAAGCGAATGAAGTCTGTTCGATTATCAGGGATACCAACATAGCATCCCAGAAGGTAGCGATGAGAAACGGGATGTGTGTTAAAGATAGCTGGATCAAGCATTACAGGGGTGTGGATATGCCGCATGACAGATATGTGACTGTCCGGAGATGATTTCCTGTCTGAATAAACGCTGGCATAAGAATTTATTGTGCACCAGAAAGGAGAAATTATATATGGGCGAATTAGCTAAACTTCCTAATATAGGAAAAACTGTTGAAGAACAGCTTTTACAAGTGGGAATTACTTCTGTGGATGAATTAAAGAGAATTGGAGCAAAATCAGCATGGCTCAAAATACAGGAAATTGATGAATCTGCCTGTATTCATCGGTTGATGGCACTTGAAGGTGCAATTCAGGGGGTAAAGAAAACGATGTTATCAGATGAAGTAAAAGCTGATTTAAAAGAGTTCTATCAGTGGCATAAGAAATAGAAAAATCCCCAAATGCTTGACTCTCCCCTTAGGGGATAAGCTAAAGTGTGATATGTAAACTGGAAGGAGGACATCAGATGCTGAAAATAGGTGAGTTTTCAAAGCTTTCATATCTTACGGTAAAAGCATTAAGATTTTATGAAAAGGAAAAATTGCTGGTGCCGGCATTGATTGATGAATGGACCGGATACAGATTTTATGAAACCAGTCAGCTGGTGGCGGCTGCAAAAATAAAAGCTTATCGTCAGCTTGGTTTGTCAATCGATGAGATTAAGGCAATCTGTTCCGGAACAGATGTAAGAAAAATCTTATCTGAAAAGGCAAAAGCCCTGTCTGCGCAGAGGGAAGAAATTGATGTCAGGCTTTCTATAATCAATCATATTTTAGAGGATGATAAGATGAAATATCAGATTACAGAAAAGATAATCCCGGCGGCAATCGTTTATTATTCAGAAACCATATTGGAAAATTATCAGGATATTATGCAATGGATTCCGTCACTGGGAGAAGAATTAAAGCGATTGAATCCCCATATGAAGTGTGCAGAACCTGCATATGAATTCTGTGAGTATCCGGACAATACAAGGATAAAGATATTCAGATCAGACACAATGAAGCGGTTACGACCAGAGGAATAGAAAGTGATCGTATTAAGTTCCGTGAAATTCCGGAAACCAGGGCCTTAAGTACTTATCACAAGGGTGCTTATGACAGAATTGGTGAAACATATGCTTATATTATGAAGTATGCAGAAGAAAATGGATATAAGGCAGCCGGACTTGCAAGGGAGTGTTACATTGATGGTATCTGGAATAAAGAAGCTGTGGAGGACTGGTTAACTGAGATTCAATTACCAATCGAAAGATAATCCCAGATTCAGAAGAAGTTTGTGAAGATACTCCAGTGGCTGATTGGAAAAATATAAACATCAGGAAGGCTTGCAGGTGAATCTACAGGCTTTCCTGATTTTCTTGAACTTATTATTTTTTTACACCATAAGTTTATTTTTTTCCACAGCAGTACTTAAATTTCCTGCCGCTTCCGCAAGGACAAGGAAGATTGCTTATTTTTGACTCCCTGAACACAATGTAACACAATGTGAGTAAGACTTTACACGTTGTATTCTGATCTGATATCAGATTTTTCGTCTGATGGCAGATAAATTCCTTTTTTTCTAAATTGTGTAGGTGTTACATTACAGAATCTTTTAAATGCAGTTGCAAAATATTGGCTTGATGAAAAACCGTAGTCGTAAGCAATTTCTGTAATAGGTTTTTCCGTTGTAACCAGAAGTTCTTTAATCTTTTCGATTTTTAATTTGAGGATATATTCAGCCGGTGTCATTCTCGTCATTTTTGTAAATTGTTTGTTATAAGTAGAAACGGACATGTTTTCCATTGCTGACAAATCCGAAATCCGGATAACATCACAGAGATGCGTTTGAATATAGTTCAGACTGTTCTCAATCGAAAGACCATCGTCTGTCTTTGGAAGAGAGGGAACGGGTGTGCAAAGGGCAATCAGGGCTTCTGAAAGGGCATTGCGTACGTGTGTGTCAAAATGGAAATCTGTCTGATGCAGACATACATGCAGCAGATGCTCCAGAGCGTCGGGAAGCATCGGGGATGCCTGGTAAATTCTGCTTTTGATGTTCTTGAAAAAAAGCTCCATTTCTCTGTATTCGTCGGAAGAAAGAAAAACATTCAGCCTCGAAACGAGTGATAAATCTACGATCAGATAGTAGAGCACAGATTTTTCCTCCGGAAATCCGCCTGTGTTATGAAACTCATGCGGCAGTGTGAAAAATACCTCACCCTGATGTATCGTGTATGATTTATCCGTAATCTGATAATTCTGTATTCCCTTTTTCAAATAAACAAATTCTGTCATGCTTCCATGCTCGTGAAAATCCATCGGAGGAGAAGCTTCAAGATGGTTTACGAAACCGATTCGAAATAAAAAGTTACTATTATAATAGTAATCATAAACTTTCCTGTGTTCTTTATGCATAAAAAACCTCTAATAATATATGAGTTTATGGATAATTTTACGTATGATTTTTTGTTTAATAAAAAATCATACGTAAAATTATACAAGAACCATTATAATCCAATTATAGCGTTGATAAAACAAATGTGCAAGATAAGAATTCTTTTATCTTAAACAAATAATCCCTGACTTTTTTGGGGAGATGTTTTATCTTATGTTATTTATTATGTTATTTATCAGAAAGGATGATGGAGAAGTTGTGAATGCCAGACAGAATATGTTAAAAGCGGTTCGCTTTGAAAGACCGGATTACATCCCTATGGAATTTCATATCAATGCTTCCTGTTGGAATGCGTATCCTCAGGAGGAACTTTTGGAATTGATAGAGAGCCATCCGTTCCTGTTCCCGGATTTCAAGAGACCGGAGCTTCCCTATATTCCTGAGTATGCGAATGTGGCGCGAAAGGATCAGCCATATACGGATGACTGGGGATGTCTGTGGGAAACAACGTGCGATGGAATTACCGGAACAGTGATAAAGCATCCGCTGGACGATTGGGAAAAATTCAAATCCTATCGTATACCGGACCCGCAGAAATGTATGGGGATCGGAAACATTGACTGGGAAGAAGAACGTAAGAGAATTGCAGGTATGAAGGCAGACGGCAAACTGACAGTAGCAGGTCTGCGCCATGGACATACTTTTTTACAGATATGTGACATCAGAGGTTATGACAATGT
This sequence comes from Blautia sp., assembly GCA_022770365.1. Taxonomy (GTDB): domain Bacteria; phylum Bacillota; class Clostridia; order Lachnospirales; family Lachnospiraceae; genus Blautia_A. Next base: position 15,595 of record JALEHU010000095.1, read on the forward strand.
GCTCTTTGATATGCAGGATGAAGAAACTCTTCTTCCGGAACTTCTGGATAAGATAGTAGAATTTAATACCTATATTATTCAGCAGTATCTTGATATGGATGTTGATATTATTACATACGCAGAGGATCTGGGAATGCAGATAGGTCCCATGCTTTCTCCGGCGAATTTCAAACAGTATATCATGCCATGTTATCAAAAAATGCTGAAACCGGCAAAAGAAAAGGGAACAATGATCCATATGCACTCAGATGGAGACATCAGGACATTAATTCCGTATCTTCATGAGTGTGGAGTACAGATTTTTAATCTTCAGGATCAGGTGAATGGAATTTCGTGGATTAAAGAGAATCTGAAAGGAAAGGTTTGCATTGATCTTGATATAGACCGGCAGACGATTACTCCTTTTGGTACTGAGAAGGAAATTGAGAACCTGATCGCAGAGGAGGTAAAAACTCTGGGAAGTGCACAGGGCGGACTTTCTATGATCTATGGTCTGTATCCAGGTGTGCCCATGAAAAATGTGAAAGCATTGATGGATGCTATGGAAAAATATGCATTCTATTATGATTAAAAATATATAATAAATATGTTTTATTATTACAGTTAATTTATGATTCTGCGCAGAACAGCTTTGATTAAAGATTTATTAATGAGAATAAATAATACCGAATTTGCGGAGGAAGCTGGCGAAGAAGTTACTCTGCAGGTATTTGACTTCCAGGCATATGGATTGGATGAATATGCAGAAGTGGTAGCTGCTTTTGAGGAAGAACATCCTGGCGTAAAGGTTGAAGTACAGCATGCGGCAAACGATGGAAATACGATCCTGCAGTCCCGGGTGAACTCTGGGGACATTCCGGATGTATTTGCTGTTGAGACCGGCGCAGCAGCAGAACTGTATTATGATTATGCATACGATTGGAGCGATGACACAGATGTTCTTGAACTTTTCCATGAAGATGCACTTGAAATGGGCCAGTACTGGACCTGTGATGGCGTTGGTGCTGCACCTGCTGTAATCACAGACAGAGAAGTAAAAGGTAAACTTGCAAATGATGCATCCAAATATATCACAGAAGGCAAGAATAACGGATGGATCCATACAATTGCACCTTATGGCTATGCAGAAGAGTGTGGAGCATATATTCAGGCTTATCTTGTAGGAGATATGAGCAAAGAAGAAGTAACACAGGGCTTCCAGGATTTCTTTATCAGCTGATTAAGAAATAGAAGATGCTATTGTGAGATAAAAATAAAACCTGCAGGTGTCTGCAGGTTTTATTTTGGATAGAAGGTAATGTATTTGAAAAATCATTCTCTTTTTGTATTGAGGTTTATGTATCTTATATCTTCAAATGGAAGAGTAATGCGTTCTTGCTTCATGGAAGAAAGATAAATTCCCTTAATGATTTCCAATGTTTTTCTGCCTTCCATACCGTCTACAAGAACAGGAGTGTTCTCCCGTATGGAGCGGTAAAAATCATGGATCTGAATATGGTGGCTGCTTCCCCAGTAATCTGGTCCGACGGTTGTGGTTTCATAAGTATTGCGTATTTCTGCATAAGTGCCGTCCAGCTCATAATATCCCATATCCTGAATCAGGCCGCAGCGGCCTTTTTCGCCCATCAGCTCAATGGTGATCGGAGAATCGCTGCCATAGATGTTGCAGGCATACAGATTGTAGAGACATCCATTTTTGAACATGACATGAGCCTGCACCACATGGAGATATATCCCTTCTGGATGTAAGCAAAAAATATGGAAAAGAGGTTGCACTTTTTGGTAATGTGGAAATCAGTGACATTGAGAGACTGCCTGAAGATGAATTCGAAAAGCTGGTGAGAAGAACTATTGAAGAAGGTACATTTGGAGAAGGCAGAGGGTTTGTCTTAATGCCGACAGCCTGTCCGTTAGGAAGGGAATTATCAGAGAAAACATTAAACAATTACAGAAAAATGGTTGAAATTATAGAGGAAATAGGCAAGTAATAAAGCAATAATATATTTCGACAGGAGGTAATTTATATGAAAGTAGGTATTATCGGATGCGGAGGTATGGGAACCACTCATTACCTTTCGCTGAAAGCATTATCCGGAAAAATGGATTTGGAAGTTGTTGCAATTGCAGACTGCAGAGAGGAATTTCTGAAAAAGGCTGCGGCGTATTTTCCGAATGCAAGAACATATTCTTATGGAATGGATATGATTGAAAAAGAAGAACTTGATATTGTACATATTTGTCTTCCGAGTTATCTGCATGCAAGTCATGTAGTTGCAGCTATGGAGAAGAAAATGAATGTCTTTGTAGAAAAGCCAATGTGTCTTACTGAAAAAGATACAGAGCTTATCTTGGAAACAGAAAAGCGTACAGGAGTAAAAGCAATGGTAGGCCAGGTAGTCCGTTCCTTTGACATCAGAATGCATTGTATATGCAGTTCTCTGCACAGGCATCTGACTGGGAACATGCTCTTCCGGGAATCGTAATGTCTATGATTCCAAGTTTGATTTTCTTTATTTTGATGCAGAAAAATATTGTAAGCGGTGTGACTGCAGGAGCAGTTAAAGGATGATAAAAGGAGTCAAAAAATGAAGATTGGTGTATTAATTGAGTTATTTAAAGATACAAATATTGATGAAAAATTTGCAGAACTGAAATCTATGGGAATGGAGAGCTGCCAGTTGGTTTGCTGGGACAGAGACATTCTGAATGATGATAGTGTGGCTGCGGCCGTTAACGCTGCAGTAGAAAAACATGGGGTAAATATTTCTGCTTTCTGGTGCGGCTGGGAAGGAAGAAAGGTATGGGACTTCTATGAAGGTCAGCTGACTCTTGGACTTGTGCCGGGCGATTACCGTGTAGAAAGAGTGAAAATGCTGATGGAAGGTTCTGATTTTGCTAAGAAAATCCACGTAAAAGATTTTGCCACACATGTAGGCTATATGCCGGAAAATCCTTACGATCCGAAATATCAGGAAGTGCTTGTGGCATGTAAAACAATTGTAGAAAAATGTAAAGAAAACGGACAGAATTTCCTGTTTGAGACAGGACAGGAAACGCCTGTTACATTAAAACGTGCCATTCAGGATATTGAAAAAACTCTTGGAAAAGGAAATGTTGGAATCAACCTTGATCCGGCAAATCTCATTATGTACGGCAAGGCAAATCCGGTAGATGCACTGGAGGTCTTTGGTGAATATGTCATGGGAATCCATGGAAAAGATGGTCTGTATCCTACAGACGGCCATTATCTCGGCGCAGAGGTTCCGTTAGGTGAAGGCAAGGTAAATTATCCGGCCTTTATTGCAAAACTCAAAGAAGTAGGGTATGACGGAGACATCACTATTGAGAGAGAAATTTCTGGTGAAGAACAGAAAAAAGATATTGTAATGGCAAAGAGTATTTTGGAGAAACTGATATAATATTAACCGTTTTTAAAAGCCCCGGAGGATGATCCGGGGCTTTTGACATCCTGCTCATTATATCTGAACTCTGCAAAATAGTGAAAATACCGGAATACTGTTTCTTGCCTGGTGCACCAGTGGTTCGCTGGGTAAAACGGGGAAGAAAAAGACGGGAAAGAATCAGGATCTTCACAAAATTTTAAGTGTAGTTAAGGTTGGTCTGGTAATATGAAGAGATATCAGGTATAGTATACTAAATAACAACAGATGCTGATAAACTCCTGGATGGTTGATTGGAAATAAGTTATAGATACATAGAAAAGAGGAAAAGTCATGCGGATATTATTTGCAGAGGACGAAAAAGCATTATCAAAAGCTCTCACGGCGATTCTGGAGCGGAACAATTATTCAGTGGATGCTGTATATGACGGACAGGAGGCACTGGAATATCTGGAAGCGGATAATTATGACTGTGTGATTCTGGATATTATGATGCCAAAGGTGAACGGAATTACCGTGCTGAAAGAAATCAGAAAAAAAGGAAATCTGATACCGGTGCTGCTATTGACGGCAAAGTCAGAGGTGGATGATAAAGTTCTTGGGCTGGATGCCGGGGCAAACGATTATCTGACGAAGCCTTTTCATTCCAGGGAATTGCTGGCAAGAATCCGTTCCATCACTCGTACACAGACAACACAGGGGGATTCGCGGCTTCAATATGGAAATGTTACCCTGGACAGAGCAACTTTTGAATTATCCACACCAACGGGTGGTTTTCAATTGTCAAATAAGGAATATCAGATGCTGGAGCTATTGATGAGTACTCCGCATAACCTGATTTCTTCGGAACGCTTTCTGGAGAAGATCTGGGGCTATGACAGTGAAGCCGAACTTAACGTGGTATGGGTGTATATTTCTTATCTGAGAAAGAAGCTCACGGCGCTTCACGCAGACATTCAGATTAAAGCGACGAGAAATGCAGGTTATTCGTTGGAGAAAATATAGGAACTGCTGCTGAAGATGGTAAGTATAAATGTGAACTTCCACGAAAATTAACTCTCGTTCAAATAAAATGGCTTATTCATGCGCTTTATGAGTGTTTGGAGTCATTTACATGAGAAATAATTATCTCTCGAGAGTTAACACTTAAAACAGTGGCAAATCCGCTTTTA
>JALEHU010000105.1 GCA_022770365.1 Blautia sp.
GATAGCAGCTTTTTTTTGTCTAACCTGTTCATGAAAACTCCTCATCTACTGTCTGTCAACAATAGATTCTCCATAGTATTTCGGATATCTGATTCTATCTTAGCGTATTCATGTTTTCATTACAAGGATATTTTTGAATAATGACCGGATTCTCATAATCGCACAAAACCAATTGTCAATACGACAAACTGAATAAAAATCAGTGGTATTTTATTTTTTTATGATTTTTGGTATAATGGTCTGAAATATATTGGAATCTAAAGGAGGATCTGTCAATGACATATAAAGAAGTACTTGCACAGGCAAAGGGATGCATCGGCTCCTACTGCAAAGCCTGTGAAATCTGTAATGGAAAAGCCTGCCGCAGTCAGATACCGGGTCCCGGTGCCAAGGGCAGCGGAGATACTGCAATCCGAAATTACGATAAATGGCAGGAAATACGGATCAATATGGATACCATCTGTGAGAATAGAGAACCGGATACGAAGCTGGAAATTTTCGGACAGTCATTCCGCTATCCGTTTTTCGCAGGGCCGGTAGGAGCAGTCAATCTCCACTACGGCGACAAATATGATGATCTTACCTATAACAAAATTCTGGTGAAATCCTGCAAAGACAACGGCATTGCTGCTTTTACCGGAGATGGCACAAACCCCAAAGTCATGGAAGGGTCTGCACAGGCAATCACAGCTGCCGGCGGAATAGGTGTTCCTACTGTAAAGCCCTGGAATCTTGATACAATTAAAGAAAAGCTGGAGTTCTGCAGAAAAGCCGGAAGTTTTGCTGTTGCAATGGATATCGATGCCGCAGGGCTTCCGTTTCTGAAAAACATGACACCGCCTGCAGGAAGTAAAACCGTTGAAGAGCTGGGTGAGATTATAAAATCGGCGGACGTACCGTTTATCGTAAAAGGAATCATGAGCGTTAAAGGTGCGCTAAAAGCAAAAGAAGCCGGAGCTTCTGCGATCGTTGTCAGCAACCACGGCGGACGTGTTCTTGACCAGTGTCCTGCAACGGCTGAGGTTCTGGAAGAGATTGCAGATGCCCTGAAAGGAACCGGAGTGAAAATACTTGTGGATGGAGGTATCCGAAGCGGTACAGATGTCTTTAAAGCGCTGGCTCTCGGAGCCGATGCGGTACTGATCTGCCGTCCTTTTGTCACAGCTGTTTACGGCGGTGCTGAAGAAGGTGTGAAAACTCTTATCGAAAAAATCGGCTCGGAACTTTCAGATACCATGTCCATGTGCGGCGCACATGATCTGAAATCCATCACAAAAGATATGATTTTCCATAAATAATAATTCTGAAAAAACAGAACCTCTACGCCGGACAGTTATTTCATTACAATTCGTATGTCCGGCTGGGAGGTTCTATAATTCCGTAATAATGAACGTATTATTTGTTTCATTATAATTTCACTGCCGCATCCGGATAATTCGTAATAATTCCATGAACACCAAGCTTTATGAGCTTTTTCATCAGTTCTTCATCATTGACTGTCCAGGTATTGATTCCAAGACCATATTCCCTGGCTTTTTCCACATATACTTCTGTCACTGCCGGATGAGACGGGTGAAGAAACTGCATTCCAAGTCTGTCTGCGTATTGTGCTTCATCGACAACAATACTCTCCTCAAGAATCCCGCATGGAATGTCACCGGCAAGCTCCTTAAACTTCAGAAGAGAGTAATGATTAAATGAAGAGATGAGTACCCGGTCTTCCAGATGATACTTCTGAATCATCTCCCATGCCTTCTCTTCCATACCCAGATAGGGAAAAATACTGTTTTTCAGTTCTATATTCGTGATCATGGAAGTCCCGGCAATCATGCGGCAATATTCATCCAGTGTGGGGATTTCTGTTCTGCCAAACTGATCGCCCCATTTTCCGGAAGCATTCAGATCTTTGATCTGTTCCAGCGTATAATCCCGCACATATCCTTTGGCACCGGTTGTCCGTTTCACACTCTCATCATGAATAATGACAAGTTCGCCGTCTTTCGTCAGCTGTACGTCAAGCTCGATACCATCACAGCCGGTCTCCACTGCCTTCGTAAAAGCAAGCATCGTATTCTCCGGATATTTACCTGAAAAACCGCGATGAGCAAATATTTTTGTATTTATAATCATACACTTTCCTCCGGACATCTGGTACCCTTTGGATATTCCACTCCGTCCGGGAGCGGATCCCAGTCATTTAATCCAAGACTCTGCTTAAATCTGGCCTGTTCCATCGTCAGCTGCGGGATGTCTTCCTGCAGATACTCCATCAGCTCATCGATTCCTTCTCTTGTTACATTGTTCACCAGAAAAATGCGTTCACATCCCGCATTGATCATCCATTGCTTCACCATTTCCACATTGGCATAAGGTGAATCGATCTTTGTGATAATACCGATCAGCGGACGAAGAATAAAACACTTGCAGCTCGCTCCGAACAGATTAAACGGCTCGTCTGCCGCCTGAACAATCGCCACCACATCCGCTTCAAAAGAAAAGCATGCCAGACCCACACTGAAACGTTTGGATTCTGCATATTCTCCGGGAGAATCAATGGTATCCTCATCTGTTGTAGTATATTGCGTTTTTACATAGTGAAGCTCCTCACCTTTTAAAGCCTGCGTCAGAGAAGTCTTGCCGGCTTCGCTTCTGCCCATTAGAAAAATTTTTTTCATTTATTCACCTTATTCTGTCTTACTTCTGTCTTAACTTTTATGGACTGCGCAGGTTTTAAAATGAAGTACCTCGTCAAAAAAACGGACAACTTCTTCCACAGCAGTCTGTACCTGGGAAAGTCCTCCGGTAATAATCAGGGAACCGCAGAAACGATCCATAAAGCCAATCTGTACATCTGCACTTTTCATTGCGACATCTGCAGCGACTGCCACTGCCTCCCAGGGAGTAAAACGGATCAGTCCGATGGATTCTCCCGTATGATCCTCACCTTCATGAACACCGATATGCAGTCCAAGATTCTGGTAAATGCAGGGATCAGAAGGACTCATAATATGCGCAAGACATACTTCCTTACCGGGAACACGCACACGGATCATCCGCAGCTTCTTTCCCTTCAGATCTTCATAATCATTGTGGAACAGCTTTTCCAGCAGTTCCTCCTTCGTTATCTGAGCCATGGATGCACTTCCTATCTCTTCGTTATATTGCAGACTACATATCCCAGAGAATCCCGGAAATAATCAACAACCTCCGTCATTGCAGACATCACATCCGAGATCTCCCCGGTAATGATCAGTGTTCCTGTAAACCGGTCCGCAAATCCCAGATATACATTACCGCTCTTGACTGCGATATCAGATGCAATGACAGCCGATTCCGGCGGAGTCATATTCATAATTCCAATCGCTGATGAACGATAATCCAGCTGAGGATTTAATCCCAGTTTCTGATATATGATCGGAGCAGGACCGCCCATCACATGTGCAAAAGTGATTTCCTTTCCGGCTACTGTCTCCTGTACGATTCTTATCTGTTCTCCATGATCATTTGCCATCTGTGAGTTCCTCTCTTTCAGATATTGTAAATTGATAAAATCTGTTCATCCAGAATATTCTTTTTTGGTGAACAATCCAAAAATAAAATATCCCAAACAAAAACGTTCAGGATATCTTATCTCTTAAATCTTTCCTGTAGTATCTGTCTCGTCTAAAAATAATCAAAATGATTAATTCCTGGAGATTTTTTCCCGATACATTCTTCGTTTATTAAATGATACTATCAGAAAATTTTTATGTCAAGTTAAAATACAACGATAATTCGGCAAAAATGTGCGATTGTCATCCATATTTTATTGACCATCTGATTCAGCTGTGATATATTTTGAAACGTAGATATAATGGATGAGGGGATGAAGATTTGAAAAAAAATAAATACGAGATTGACATGTGCAGCGGATCGATCATGGACAAATTAATTTCTTTTGCGCTGCCTCTGATGCTTTCCGGTATACTTCAGCTGATGTTCAATGCCGTTGACATTGTCATTGTAGGAAGATTCAGCGGAAGTCAGGCACTGGCGGCGGTTGGTTCCACGACTGCACTGATCAATATGTTTACCAATCTTTTTATCGGTATTTCGCTGGGTACCAATGTACTTGCAGCGCGTTTTTTTGCCTCCGGTAAAGCAAAAGAAATGTCCGAAACCGTACATACTTCTATTATGTTTGCGATTATCAGCGGCATTTTTATGGCGTTTTTCGGATTAATATTTTCCAGATTGGCGCTGGAGCTCATGGATACTCCTGCAGATGTAATCAATAAATCCACTCTTTATATGCGGATTTATTTTATGGGGATGCCGTTCTTTATGCTTTATAATTACGGTGCTGCTGTTCTTCGCGCGGTCGGTGATACGAAGCGCCCGCTTTTGTTTCTGATCATTTCAGGTGTGATCAATGCGGTGCTGAATATGATTCTTGTGATTGTTTTTCATCTGTCTGTATCGGGCGTTGCCATTGCTACTGTTGTTTCGCAGATGATTTCCTGTTTTCTGGTACTTCGGTGTCTGTATAAAACAGAAAGCAGTTACCAGCTTCGCTTCTCAAAACTGTCAATAAAAGGCTATTACCTGAAACAGATTTTCCAGGTTGGGATTCCTGCAGGACTTCAGAGTACGATCATAAACTTTTCCAATGTACTTCTGCAGTCTTCCGTGAATTCCTTTGGTTCCATAGCTATGGCAGGATATACGGCTGCCAACAATATTCTTGGATTCCTGTATGCTTCTATTAATTCTGTTACACAGGCCTGTATGAGCTTCACCAGCCAGAATTACGGAGCAGGTAAGTATAAACGGATTGACAAGATTCTTCTGGAATGTATCTTTTTGTCAATCACAGTTGCACTTGTACTTGGATGCAGTTTCTATGTGTTCGGACCGGAGATATTAAAGATTTATACCAGTGATCCGGAGGTAATAAACAGTGGTATGGAAATTCTTTCCTTTACCACCACAACCTATTTTTTGTGCGGTCTTATGGATCTGTTTCCGGGACCTATGCGCGGACTCGGGTATTCGGCAGTTCCCATGATTCTTTCCATCATTGGAACAGTCGGCACCAGAATTGTCTGGATATTCGGTATCTTTCCTCATCACAGATCGCTGGACATTCTGTTTGTTTCTTATCCTGCATCATGGATCATTTCTATCATACTGCAGGTAATCTGTTTCTATTTTGTGCGGAAACGGGTATATGGACGAGCCATCACAAAACAAAAATAAAACATTCTGTTCAGCAATATGCTGCTCTTTCTGAATATCTGATTAATAAAAATGCTTCAGGATCAGCCCTGAAGCATTTTTATTACATGTTCTGCAATTGTCTTTGTACTGGCGGCAATGTCTGAATTCCTGAGATATGGAAGTGTTTTTCCCTCCCAGTCACTGATCACGCCTCCCGCTTCAGTGAGGATCAGACTTCCGGCAGCATAATCCCATGGTTTCAGATTCTGCTCAATAAAAGCATGCTGGCGTCCGCAGGCAACATAGCATAAATCCAGTTCAGCGGAACCGGTTCTGCGAAAGTCCGCCACAGATTTGAAAATACGGTAAAACAGCGGGAAAAGCTTATCCGCCCGGTCCTTTTCATAAGGTGCTGAACCATAAGAGACAACCGCATCTACAAGACCGATCTGATTATTGACGTGTATTTTCTCTCCATTAAGAAAGGCTCCATTTCCTCTTGAAGCGTAAAACAATTCTTCATGAAACGGATTATATACTGCACCGAAAGTAATCTCCCCATGTTCATATAAAGCAAGTGCTACTGCACTTAAACCATAGTGATGAATCAGATTTGTGGTTCCGTCAATAGGGTCCAGGATCCAGTAACTGGCATCGGGAGACAGATTTTTGTTTTCCTTTTCTTCTGCAATCATGCGGATATCCGGAAAAAGCACATCCAGCTCCTTTTTCAGAAATTCCTGCACCGCAAAATCCACGTTTGTCACATAATCAGCCGCACCTTTTACTGTGACTTTTGCTGCTTCCATCTCTCTGAAAATTAAATCCTTTGTCTTTTTTACAAGTGAAATGACTTCCTTTTGTTCATGTTCGTTCAGCATCGTATTTCTTGTTTCAACCTCCGTGTATCAAATGAAAAACAACTCTCTTTATCCCCGCACTGCTTTATACAAGATGACCAAAATAATAGAATCCCTTACAAGTATCAAGGCTGACATTCACATACTGCCCGATCAGGCTCTTATCGCCCTCAAAATGTACCAGCAGATTGTGTTCCGTACGGCCTGTGAGCATTCCTTGTTCTTTACTCTCTTCTTCTACAAGGATTTCTTTGACAGTGCCTGTGAAGCGTGAAGATGCCTTCCTTCCGTTCTCCTGTACAAGAGCCAGCAGACGGCTGAAACGTTCTTTTACAACCTCTTCCGGCACCTGATCCGGCATGCTTGCAGCCGGAGTTCCTGTTCTCTTAGAATAAATAAACGTAAAAGCAGTATCATAATTCGCTTTACTTACCACATCCAGAGTCTCCTGGAAATCTTCCTCTGTTTCTCCGGGAAATCCCACAATAATGTCGGTGGTCAGAGAAATATCCGGAATGGCAGTACGGATTTTATCAACCAGACCTAAATATTTTTCTTTGTCATAGCGGCGGTTCATTTTCTTAAGAATACTGCTGCTCCCTGACTGAAGCGGAAGATGAAGGTGATGGCATACTTTTTGGCTTTTTGCCATGACTTCAATGAGCTCGTCCGACAAATCCTTAGGGTGGGAAGTCATGAAACGGATTCTTTTCAGCCCTTCAATCTGCTCAATCTGTGTAAGGAGCTGTGCGAAAGAAACCGGATGCTCCAGGGTCTTTCCATAAGAATTCACATTCTGTCCGAGAAGCATCACTTCTGTAACTCCATCTGCCGCCAGTGATTTAATTTCATCAATGATCGCCTGGGGTTCACGGCTCTTCTCTCTTCCGCGCACATAAGGAACAATGCAGTAACTGCAGAAATTATTGCAGCCGAACATTACATTTACACCGGTTTTAAAAGAGTACTTGCGGGATGTGGGCAGACCTTCCACGATCTCATCAGATTCCTTCCAGATATCAATAATCTGACTGTCAGAGGTCAGTGTACGGAAAAACAGTTCAGGAAACTTGTGAATGTTGTGAGTTCCAAATACAAGGTTTACAAAAGGATAACTCTTGCGTATTGTATCCACTACATGCTGTTCCTGCATCATGCATCCAAAGAGGATGATCTTCATATCAGGATTTTTTCTCTTAATGCTTTTCAGATGACCAAGGTGTCCGTAAATTTTCTGGTTGGCATTCTCACGGACTGTACAGGTGTTGTAGATAACAGCGTCAGCTTCCTCGCTGTCAATCTTCTCATAGCCGATCTTTTCCATCATGGCTGCAACAGACTCGGTCTGAAGAGAATTCATCTGACATCCTTCATTCTGGATATGATATGTGGGTCTGCGTCCGGAATAAATTGATGGAAGCAGATCCGAACATTTCTGAACATATGTTAACTGAATTTGGGTTTCATTTGTATTACTCAAAAATTATCAATCCTTTCCGGTATCTGTTCAGAGCCCGTAAAATTATTCTCTGCTGAACAGTCACCTTTCCGTTCTTTAGACAATCTCTATCATACAGAATTTATCATAAACTGTCAAAGAGTTTATGCTTTTTCGGCATATTTTATATAACTGTCCGGCTTGTCCTGCATGATTTTCATTTATTTCAATGACATAATATATTCTAATGGAAGTGTATGGATTTCCTGATAGTCCAGCTTCAGTGCATCTTCGTTCTTTTCGCGGCTGTCCCGTCCGAAATCAGGTGTTTCTATCATAAGTGCGGGCTGTTTTGTGATTTCCCCGTAGTACTGCTCCGGTGAGCCATTTCCGCTCTGATTCTCCCTGTTTCTGCCGCGCTCTTCAAAAACAGATTTTTCCAGACGGTAACTGGAACATTTCTGAAGATGGCGTGCAAGGCGGTAGCTGCGCTGATTGTAGGCAAAAGCCTGTGGATGCCTGAAATAAACGATTCTCTTGCCAAGGTGGCTGAAAGATAAAAGTCCGGCACTTTGATACTCCTGAAAAATCCGCATCAGTGCTCTTGTTTCATTTTCACTTGCAGGCTCCTGATGAATCCTGTTTCTTGGATAATAACTTGTCGGGAAATTACGGCGTATATCCATTCCCCGAGCATTGTAGGAAAATTCGTCAGAATCAGTTTCCATCATGCGCAGCATCTGACGGTAGATGGGATTTCGTATTGCAGAAAATCCTTTTTCACAGATTTCAAATCCGTCCGGATTTACTACAGGAATAAAACAGATCCTTACTTCATCCAGAAGGTCTTTTACGTTGTATTCCTCGTCAAGTTTCCAGCCGCATTCATATGCACGACAGTATTCCTGCACCATTTCTGTCAGACAGGTAGACATCCACCGGTCGCGTCCATCCAATCCTGCAATGCAAAACACTACAGAAATTCCTTCACCTGCTTCCAGCATGGGAATCATACGTTCATCATGACTTTTTCCTATTACGCGAAATTGTGTAAATTTACTATATCTCTGTGAAGTTTCCCAAAGTGAGTAATATAGTTTCTCATAAGTAAGCGGATCTGCCAGCACCATTACAAAATCCTCCTCTGTCAGAGTTTATACCATTTACAGGCAGCCTTTCTGAGACTTTTATTGTATATATATGAATATATGAAAAGAGACAGGTAATAAGACCTGTCTCTTTTGGATTCATTGATAAAAATCTTATAATCGACTCTATCAAAACTTATGTTTATCAGTCTGTTATTTTCTTGCGTTTTCTAACAATTGTATATCCGCCTGCAAGGAGGGCAAGAACAGCCATCATGCTCATTGTTCCGATCGGAGATTCATCTGCGGTATTGGCACCTGTTGCTGTAGCAGTTCCTGTATCGGCAGTATCATCTGTTCTGGAAATCAGATTGCCATCCTCGTCTCTTGTTACCAGGTTGCCATCCTCATCGTAATAAGAATAAGTACCATTTGGTCCGGGTGTAATTGTTATACCGTCAAATTCGATTTCTGCAGATCTGAACTGGTATGCAACGGAAGTAATATTATCAGTTGCGCGCCATTCATTTCCGGTATATTTCTCCTGACGGTAGAAAATATACATGTTATAGGTTGCAGCTTTCTTAATACCGCCTGCGGCTCCGATCTTCCATGTGCTGTGTTTTTCACTGTTGGAAGGATTGGAAGAAGTACTCCAGTATAATGGATTCCATCTTACATCACCTTCGATCGGATCATTGTTGTCCATTCCGGCACCAGATACAGTAAACGGATAGAAAGTATTCGGATAGAATTCCAGAGGATTCTCCAGACCGGTTACCTTACTCTCGGTAACAGCCGGCACTTTTGGATCACGGGATGGTTTGTCGGTCGGTACAGCCGGACGTGAACTGCCCGGGAGCTCTGCAACCAATGGTGCAGATACAAGACCGTCATTGCTCTTTACATACACATATACATAAACAGCGCCTTCTTCGGTGATATTGTCAGCATAAATCGGTGTATTTGCATTTGCTGCAATTGCAGCACCCTTCGTGCAGTTTTCAATTCCGGGGGCAGCGCTTTTCGTTCCCCATGACCAGTAATATGTACCGGATTTATCTGACTGGAAAATAACGGTTGCAGATGCATGACCTGTCCAGGAAGCTTCAATACCAGTAAGTTTCGGAGGACGCGCTGTCTGGTCCATCTCTACAGAGGCTACAACTGTTTCGCCGCTGGCATCTTTAAAGCACATGTAAACGGTAGCACCGTCTGTTCCCACGGCTTTCTTCTCTTCAGCAGAGAATGTATAGGTGACTGCCGAAGTCTTATTTGCACTTACTTTTGTTTTATGATTATCCTTGATAATTTCCTCGGCTGTTGGAGCCTTGGTTCCGGTTTTCACAACCTTAATGTAAACTTCTGCATCTTTATTTGAAGTAACAGTAAGTTTGACTTTATTGGTACTGATCCAGCTTCCGTCTGTGATTTTTGCTTCTAACTCCACTTCTTCAGGAGCTTCTGTAGGTACTTCTTTGAGCTTCAGCAGACCAGTTTCCTTATCAATTTCAAATCCATCATTTCCTTCGTAAATAAAATAAGGAAAAGCATCAGCTATTGTAATTGTATCAGTCTCAGGGGCAACAGAAAGAACTGGAACGCCCTCAGCAGGAGCTTGTAATTTGACACCTATTCGTGATGCTTCGTCCATTTCACCGTAGATAAAAACTAAAACATCAGCATCTGTATCAGTTACTGTATTATCCAATACAATATTACTATCTGATCCGTCAGCATCTGTATTACCGGTTACAGATACATTTCCTTCTACATAAATGGAAGATGCACTGTAAATTGCACCAACTCCATCACCGGAAGTTTTATTTCCTGTAATAGAGCCTCCGCCTAAATACAAGACACAATTTTTATCACATCTTATTGCACTACCATTTGTGCTAGTATTGTTTCCTGTCAATTTACATCCTGGATAAAGACCGAAATTACCGGAATCAGAAACTGAAACGATTGATCCTGCCGATACACTTCCATCACCCGAACCATTAATCTCAAGCATTCCAGTGTATTCGATTCCCAATTCACTTACATTTAAGTCATCCATTCCGAAATAAAGAAAACTACCCTTTACTTCAAACATATTGCCATCAAAACCGGCTTCTCTGGAAATTTGAATATTCTGCTTATCGGGTGCAGCTATAGTTACTGCTATACCCTGAGGAATAACTACCGGTTCGCTAATTGTAATACTCTCATTGACATAAATCACATCAGTTGAAGTATCTTCAGGAGTCGTTTTAACTTGTGATAACGCATCTTCAAGTTTTGAATAAGACTCACCGTTCAAAGTAAATGTTCCCTTAGCCTTTTCTGTAGGCGTTGGTGTTGCAGTTTCTCCTTCTTTAAGATTGCCTTCTGCTGTATCCGGAACTACAATTTCAATCTCTGCAGGAGCTTCTGTCGGAGCCTCTGTTGGTATTTCTTCCGGTGCTTCGGTTGGTGTTTCTGTCGGTTCTTCTACCGGTGTTTCTGTCGGTTCTTCCGCCGGCGTTTCTGTAGGAGTCTCAGCCGGTTCTTCTGGTGCCGGTTCTTCTGCCGGTGCCTCAGATGCTGTTTCAACAGCTGCATCTGAAACATCTTCTATTGATAATGCACTGACATCCTCTGCATAAACTGCAGCCGGTGCCATGCTCAGTGACAAGGCTCCTGATAAAAGCAAAGCAAGTACTTGTTTTTTTCTCATGATAAATCCTCCCCGTAAAACGAGTATTCCTTAAATGAAACTTGTAAATGCCATAACCACTCAGAAGGCCGATTTATAAATAAATTGAGTGGTCATTAAACATTATGTTATAGTATAGCACACATGGTATAAAAAAGTCAAACTTTACACTGCAAGATAAAAAGTTTCTTTTTCCGTTACAATGATCTGAGGGAAAATATCCGTCGGTTCCGTCGGCACTTCCGGAAGGATCTGGAAATCAAATGCCACTGCCACACGCTCCAGTAATGTGTGCTTTTCCAGAAAACGATCATAAAATCCGCCGCCATATCCCACTCTGTGATTCTCCCTGTCAAATGCAACGCCCGGCATGATCATCAAAGCTTCTTCCCATTCAACAGTCTCTCCGCTTTCGTCCGGTTCCGGGATCCCGTAATATCCGGGCTTCAACTGGGCAAAATCCGTAAAACGGTAAAATACCATATCCGTTCCCACTACTTTCGGTACTGCTACTTCTTTGCCGGCCTTCCACGCTTCTTCTATAAGATAACGCGTGATGACCTCGTGATTGTAATCTGCATATGCCAGTATACGTTCTGCCTTTTTGAACGCCGGAAGTGCGGTTACCCGTTTTGTGATATCCCGGCTCCATGTTTCAATTTCCGCGTCCGTGCATGCTTTTCTTGCAGCAAAAATCTTTTTCCTAATGTCTTTTTTTGTTTCCATATTTCTCTCCCAGATTGGTTATACTGCCGTCCTCTTCCTGAATACTGATATTATCAAGCTGTGTGCGGATATTCATCCGGATGGCAGCAATGTATTCTTTACGCAGTAAAGCCTGTTCTTTTTTTTCTTCCTCAGTAAGGCCTGTCCTTTTGGATTTACGGGCAAGCTCGTTGATTCTTTCAATTCTTGATACTTCCATTTTTCATCTCCTGTATAACGTAGTATAATTATAACTATCCGGCAGCCGTTATCCTGCGAGGTGCTTTGTCACAAAATATGCTGTCACAGTAATTTCTCAATATAATCAATCAGATAAAACTCTTCCCGCGGATGTCCCACAAAAAGGGTCCCCTGATTGCGTCCTTCTATGATCTTATGGATCACGTGGAAATCTTCTCCATTGGCGATCACCATATCTGTTCCCGCTGCAGTGGCTATTTCCGCAGCTGTAAGTTTGGTTGCCATACCGCCGGTTCCCACTTTGCTTCCTGTGGATGCTTTTCCCATATTGAGGAAATGGCTGTCCAGATTTTCGACCACGTCAATAAATCTGGCATCAGGATTCCTGTTCGGGTCATCTGTAAAAAGTCCGTCAATGTCTGAAAGAAGAATCAGAAGATCTGCTCCGATCAGAGCTGCTACAACTGCGGACAAAGTATCATTATCACCAAACTGGATTTCGTATGTAGAAACGGAGTCATTCTCATTTACAATGGGAATCGCCCCCAGTTTCAGAAGTTCCTCAAATGTATTCTTCGCATTTTTGCGATTCAGATTGTCCACCATCGTATTCTTGGTCATCAGGATCTGAGCTGCCATCTGATTGTATTCAGAAAAGAGTTTCTGATAGATCATCATCAGTCTGGCCTGTCCGACAGCTGCACATGCCTGCTTTTTTTCAAGTTCCGCAGGTTTGCCGTTCATGCCCAGAGCAGCCGCTCCAACACCGATTGCACCGGATGATACAAGAACAACGTCCTTCCCCTGATTGTGAAGGTCACCGATCTCACGCACAAGAACTTCCAGTTTACGCAGATTCAGCCTTCCAGTTTCCGGATGTGTCAGAGAGGATGTACCGATTTTGATGACGATCCTCTTTTTATCTTTTAGTTTTTCACGATAATTCATGATTATTTTCTCTCCAATTTATTTCATCCGGTTTATCTTACAACATTTTTTCGGGTTCGTCCACGGCTTTTTGTTTATTTTGCAGTTCAGCTGGAATAATTCTCCAAAAAACTGTAAAGCTCAGACTGATCTTTTAGATATTTCCCCATTTTGATCTCTTTTCGAAGAGTGTCCGGCAATGAGGCAACAGAAATGGATGTTGTTTCATACACTGTCTTTTTATCTGACAGATATACGAGCACATAACCATCTTTTTCTGCAAGATAATAAATACCGTATTCACCTTTTTCGCCATTTGTATCCGCCATCACCGCTGTTCCCGGTAAATTCTCTATGGAAAACGGTTCATTCTGATCTGTTTCTTTCTGACCGGCAATTCTTTCAGTCTCCGTCTGTTCCATCAGCCACTTTCGATCCTGAATATCGGCAATTTTATAAGATTCATAATAAGCCAGCGTCAGAACCCCGAGAAACAAAAAAACTCCGATACTATAGAATAATTTACGCATTTGTATACACGCTCCTTCGCATCATCCCTGTGACTTCTGCAATTCTTTCTATAGTATCGGTTTTTATCAGAAAAATATGTTTATCTTGTAATGCCAAGTTCCTCCAGCGCATCGGACTGTTTTTTCTCCATGACAGCAGCCTCCTCAGGTGTCATATGATCATATCCAAGAAGGTGAAGCATGCTGTGTGCCACCAGGAAACAAAATTCACGCTTAACACTGTGGCCGAATTCTTTTGCCTGAGCTGCGGCTCTTTCTACGGAAATCATGATATCTCCCAGAAGAAGTTCGTCTGTATCCAGATCAAAATAAGAATCGTCTTCCTCAACAACAGAATAATCGGCAGGTGTTTCAAATGGAATCATTGGAAACGACAGTACATCTGTTGGCGCCAGGATATTCCGGAATTCTGTATTGACCCGTTTAATTTCTTCATTGTCCGTCAGAACAAGATTCACGGATGCGTCATAAGGGCAGCTTTCCATTTCAAGAACCTTCTCTGCCACTTCTTTTGCAAGGCTGGCACAGTCAATGTCCCAGTCAACTTCTACTTCACATTCAAACTGTAATGTCATGCGTTCTCCTTACTGCGCCGTGTACTGCGTCTGGCAGCCACGGGCTTCTGTTTTTTCTCATAGTCATCGTATGCCTGTACAATCTGCTGTACCAGAGGATGACGGACGACATCCTTGCTGGTAAGCTGGCAGACTCCGATATCGTCTATTTTCTTCAATACCTTCAGTGCCACGTCAAGACCGGATACGGCATCTTTGGGAAGGTCTTTCTGAGAAGCATCTCCTGTAATGATCACCTTGGAACCGAATCCGATACGGGTCAGGAACATTTTCATCTGAGCCGGAGTTGTATTCTGGGCTTCGTCAAGGATAATAAAAGCATTATCAAGCGTACGTCCGCGCATGTATGCAAGGGGTGCCACTTCGATCAGGCCCTTCTCCATATTTTTGGCAAAGCTGTCAGCTCCCAT
Source organism: Blautia sp. (assembly GCA_022770365.1). GTDB lineage: Bacteria > Bacillota > Clostridia > Lachnospirales > Lachnospiraceae > Blautia_A. The sequence goes on from JALEHU010000105.1 coordinate 14,614, forward strand.
GATCTGGTAAAGGGCATCATAAAGAGGCCGCAGATAGGGATCCACCTTACTCTGCAGGTCGCCGGGAAGGAAGCCAAGCTTCTCCCCTGCCTCTATGGCAGGTCTTGTAAGAATAATACGGCTTACTTCCTCATTGCGGAAAGCCGTTACAGCCATTGCCATAGCAAGATATGTCTTACCGGTTCCTGCAGGACCTACGCCAAATACGATCATTTTTTTACGTATCTGGTCAACATATTCTTTCTGTCCAAGGGTTTTCGGTTTGATCGGTCTGCCCTGAATGGTATTGCAGATCAGATCTTTATCAATCTCCGTCAATACCTGGCCCCGCTGTTCCATTGCAAGAGACAATGCGTAATTGACATTCTGTCTGGTAATGGTATTTCCGCGGTTCGCCAGTGTGACAAGTTCTTCTATCAGTTTCTTCGCCTGAGATGCACTCTGCTCATTGCCAAGAATCTTCAGTGATCCGTCTCTGGAGATCAGGGTAACGTTCAGTGTCCGTTCAATCAGCTTCAGATGCTCATCAAACTTGCCGAAAACGTTTCCCTCCTGACTGGCAGGCACATCTGCGTGTAATTCGATAATGTTAGCCATTCTCTGCTGTCCTTTCTTCTGGTTGTTCCTGTATTTCCACCGGGGATTCTTTTCCTGTTTTTTCAATGACGGTAAGTGTTCCTCTGGCTGTGCAGGAATCGTAGTCTACGTCTATTTTAACATTATTTGCAGATATTTGAAGCCCCTTTTCTATTAAATTTTCTTCGTACTGATGAAGCTGCTGTACAGCCCGTGCTTTTGCTTCTTCTTTTGTATAAAGAGCAGTTACTTTTTGAGCTTTTTGTGAAGATATTTTTCCAAACCACACAGGTAAAAATAAGTTTTCTGTAAGTTTAAGCTGCGTTTCTGACGTGGTTCTCCGCCAGCCGGATTTCCTTTTTCCGCCTGTGGCAAGATACCAGCTTCCTATGCGAAAATAGTGATCATTCACTGTTTCTCCTTCAGAAATTTCTTTTTCATAACTGAGGGGAAATTCTTTGTAATAGGATATCTCATGTTCTACATAAATATCCGCATCCGCCCGGACGTACTCATAACGTACTGCTTCCTGGCTGTCATTCAGAATCTCCAGACGTCCGAGCACCAGGATGTCGCCTTTTTTGCAGGTATCGCCCTGCATAACCTGAGGGATACCCCTTCGGGTAATGATCTTTACAATTGTACCATCAACGTCTGAAATAAGGCTGCAGGGAGCTTCGTCATCCTCCGTGGATTCCTGCGGAATTTCCTCTTCCTGTATGGTAAGAATCAGTCTCGTACCTTCAATACGCGCGGAAACCCAGGTGATTTCCGGATACTGTCTTCGCACTGCCGCTGCAAGGTCACTGCAGTTGATCTTTCCTTTTGCAATACCATGTACTATCCCCTGTTCACTTAAAAATTCCAGAATCTCCGGTGTGGTATTTCTTAAATTTCCTTCAATATGGATATTCCATATTTTACCGGAAAGAACAGCCATAATACAAAAACACAGAAGTAATCCTGCAAAAAAAGCTTTTCTTTTTCTGCTGCGCAAAAAAAAGAAGGGCAGTCCATGTTTACTGATCACACGGATATGTACCCCTGTTTTCGTGCGGATCGGACGAAGGCCAAAGAAATCCTGAACTGACATTTCACATGTGATTAGTCCCGGTTTCAGGCACATCAGTTTTCTTATGGAAATCCCTCTTGACCGGCACAGATTCAGAAAACGTTCACATTGTTCTCCCCGCACTTCAAGCAGCACATACCCGGAAATGAATTTCAGAAATCTATCCATAGCCGCTCCCTTCTGCTACTGTTCCAGAAAAATACCGGAAATACATCCCCGTATCTGCATTTCATCCCGTGTGAAGCATGGGATTTCCAGATGCTTTCCGCAAATAACAAGTCTCCCGCGAAAAGTCAGAATAATAATCTCATCACTGGTATAACGCAGGATGCCGCGGTAGTTTTCAATCACTGCCAGATTCTTTCCTGTAACTGTCAGTATGGCATCCCGATACGCCAGATCTTCCGGAACCTCCAAAGCGGTAACCAGCTTTTCCCTATATCGGACATTTTTTTTCATAAAAAATCCCCGCGGCTTTTATTGCTAATCTATGCCGCGGGAACACTGCTTATGTATCTGATTTTACAATATTCATCTGAATAACACCATGGAAAACCACAGGATGGTATTTCCGCCCAGATTGAATTCCATCTGCTGTGTCTCCACTATCTCAGAGACAACAACTCCATGGCTCTCAAGACAAGGGTGCATTCTGTCCGGATGGACACAGGGTTTCCCCTGCTTATAAGCACATTCCTTACAGATATCGCAGGACTCTGTGGACAGCGTAAACGTCTCAAATCCTTCCGAGCTCAGATAATCACTGACAGCCGTAGTAAGCTCCTCATGAGCAAGCCGTGTAGAAAGTGTTTCTTCCAGATTCAGTACATCCGAAACTTCTGCAACACTGGAAAAAAATACAGCATTTGGATAGCTGTGGATCCTCTTCTCGCATTCACTGAGCGTACCTACCGCAGGCGGACAGGCCCAGGTGGAATTATACCGGACACATTCTTTTTCGCAGATTGTCCGGACACGTTCCTCTGATGCAATCTCTGCCGTATCTATGATCCGATATTCAAAAATCGGATATTGCGATATAAATTCTTCAAATTTTTCTATATTGATAGATGAAGCCATTTTGTCACTCTTACCTCCTGAACAGACATGTTTGCTGAACTTTTTACCAAATGCATTTCTCTCAAAGCATGAATTCCTCTTCTGCAAAAATACATGACACTGCAGCATCATAGGTAAGCATTACGAAAAATAAAATTCGTTATCCCTTCCATAGGCGCCATGTAATCTTTCATATGTCAGTCCAGAATAATAAGTGCCATAAATACGAGATCTTCATTTCCGGTATTGGAAAGTGCATGTCCGCAGCCATCCGGGGTAAAAGTTTTTTCTCCTGCTTTTACCATGCGGAGATTGCCGTTATCACTGTAAATTCCTTCTCCGGAAATAATATAATAGGTTTCACTTTCTCCGTGATGTTCATGAAAACCCAGAGAACATCCTGGCTCCAGTGTCACCTGCGCATAGAGACGGCATTTTCCGTTTAATTCTTTATCTCCGAGAATGTGCTTAATAATCACATGACCCTTGCCGCCGCACATATTCTCGATTCTTTCTGTTTCCATATCCTTTTCCTCCTTCATAAATATTTCTTACGATTGCGTTAGCAATCGACTTTTATTTATTGGTGATGTCTGCATAATCAGACATGTCCGTTTACTATGATTATAATATCTGCTGTTTAATGTTTACTTGTGATACGGTTCATGATTCAAAATACGATATCCCCGGTAAATCTGCTCCAGAAGGATCATCTGCATTAATTGATGAGGGAAAGTCATTCGGGAAAAACTCAGTTTATAATCAGCCCGCTTTAAAACCTCGTCGCTTAAGCCAAGGGATCCTCCGATGACAAATGCGACAGAACTTTTTCCCTCTACTCCAAGACGGCCGATCATCTGTGACAGTTCAACAGAATCCAGCATTTTTCCGTCTATGGCAAGAGCGATCACATAATCCTGCTCCCGGATATGTTTCATAAGACGCTCGCCTTCTGTCTCTTTGATCTGGATATTCAAAGCATCCGATGCTTTATCCGGTGTTTTTTCGTCAGCCACCTGACAAAAGGTCAGTTTACAGTATCGGCTCAGACGTTTGGCATATTCCCCGATTCCGTCATTCAGATACTTCTCCTTGATCTTTCCTACAGATAAAATTCTGATTTCCATAAGTGTGTCCAGGCCTTTCTATACATTTTCTTCGATATAGTTCTGGAATTCTTCCATAGTCATCAGAACCTTCCTTGGCTTGGTGCCCTCCTCGGGACCGACGACTCCTGCATCACAGAGCTGATCCATGATTCTGGCCGCCCGGTTAAATCCGACTTTGAACATTCTCTGGATCATACCGATGGAAGCCTTTTCTTTATCAATGATAAATTTACCGGCTTCTTCAAAATAGATATCTCTGTCATCGCCGCTTCCGGCAGCTCCTGAAAGACTGACTGTATTCACCTGCTTCTCGATCTGGGAGTTATATTCTACCGCAGGATTTTTATCTGACAGAAAATCAACAATGCTGCTGACCTCCTCATCAGAGATCAGAGCACCCTGCAGACGGGCAGGTTTCTGGTAGCCCTGAGGATAAAAGAGCATATCGCCTTTGCCAAGCAGTTTCTCAGCTCCGTTCATATCGAGAATCGTCCTGGAATCCACTCCGGAAGAAACGGTGAATGCGATTCGTGACGGCATATTCGCTTTGATAAGACCTGTAATGACATTGACAGACGGACGCTGTGTGGCAATCACCAGATGTATACCGGCAGCACGGGCAAGCTGTGCCAGACGGCAGATCGCATCCTCCACTTCGCCGGGCGCCACCATCATAAGGTCTGCAAGCTCATCCACAATCACCACGATCTGGGGCAGTATTTTGGGACGTTCTTCACCTTCAGGAACACGCATATTTTCAACTTTCCTGTTATATTCTCCGAGATTACGGACACCGTATTCCGCAAAGGTATTGTAGCGGGTTGTCATTTCTGAAACAGCCCAGTTCAGAGCGCCTGCGGCTTTTTTGGGATCTGTGACAACCGGAATGAGCAGATGCGGAATTCCATTATATACACTGAGTTCAACCACCTTGGGGTCGATCATGATCAATTTTACGTCATCAGGGGATGCTTTGTAAAGGATACTGATAATGAGCGTATTGATACATACGGATTTACCTGACCCTGTGGCACCGGCAATTAATAGATGCGGCATTTTGGCAATATCCGCAACCACCGGCTTGCCGGCAATATCTTTACCTACAGCAAAGGAAAGTTTTGATTTTGCCTCTTGGAATTCCCTGGACTGAAGCAGATCACGAAGCATAACGGCACTGTTTTCTTTATTCGGTACCTCAATGCCGACCGCAGCTTTACCCGGAATGGGAGCCTCAATTCGAATATCCGGTGTGGCAAGATTCAGCTTGATATCATCTGCCAGGCCCACAATCTTACTTACCTTTACGCCCATTTCCGGCTGCAGCTCATAACGTGTAACTGTCGGACCGCAGCTGACATTGGTCACTGTCACGTTTACACCAAAATTATGCAGCGTATCCTGAAGTTTCTGGGCTGTTTTGCGGAGATGTTCATCAGAATCACCCTGGGATTTTCCGTTTCCTTTTTTCAGAAGCTTCATGGGTGGAAAATGATATACCTTCTTCACCGGAGGCTCCTGATTGCTGATCTCATGTGTAATATTTCTGATACCATTTTCAATTTCTTTCTGAGACGATTTCGGGTTTTTTGAAGACTTTTTCGTCTTCTCCTCCGGAAAAGGGGAAACAGTTTCCTCCTTCATACCCTGATCATCTGAAGTAATCTGCTGTGCATCAGCATCAGAGGTTCCATAGATATCGTCCTGCATTTCCTCTTCACCATCCGGCTCGGCAGGCTGAGAACGCTGTATCTTAAATTCCATTTGTCCCTGACCGGAAGCTTTAGTATCAATTGTCAGATCATCCGGCTCATCTTTTATAATATCCACAGAAGTCTTCCGGACATGTTTCCCGGATGGCTTAAGTTCTGTTCCTTCCAGAAATCCACGTTTTTCATGATGTCTGGAAGCAGATTTACGTGTATTGGTTTTAACTGCAGACTTTTCCTCTTCGTCAAGGTCATCTTCTGCAAGCGCTTCTTCCAGTTCCCTGAGACGCTCTGCCTGTCGTTCTTCCTTCAGGCGCTGCCGTTCTTTTGCACGAAGTTCTTTTTTCAGTTCCCTTTCAGGCTGTCCTTCTTTATATCGGGTATGTCCTCCTTTTATCAGATGATAGAAGAGCATAAATATCTGTTCAATAAATTCAAAGAATGAATGCTGTGTGATCAGGATAAGACAAACCAATAGAACAAGTACCATGATCACATACCCGCCCCATACACCAAATGCGGATGTTGTGGAAATACAGATTGCACCTCCAATGATTCCACCGCCTGTATGATAATCAGAACTGATCGCATAATAATCCATCAATGTCCTGCTTCTGATGTATCCTTCCGTAATCAGCTGCAAAAATCCACACATAAAAATGAAAAAAACAACTCCGGCAGCGGTCTTTTTGTATGCAAGTTTATTGTGTTTATTAGATAATAGAAAGGCAGCGCCGACAAACATCACAACGGGAAAAACATATGCCATCAGACCCATTACTCCGAATGAAAATGTGCTGATTGCATCCCCGACAATTCCCCCCATGCCAAAATTGCTGATCATCAGAATAACAGCACCGGCCAGGATGATCAACAGGATAATCTCTGTCTGAAATCCGCTGGATACAGACTGGTTCTGAGTTTTTCCCGATGGGCTTTTTCTGGTAGTTGTTTTCTTTGATGTCGTTTTACTTTTGCCTTTCTGATTCTTTGAAACTGCCATTATCAAGTTTCCCTCCTATTATGAGTTCCTGTTACGATTACACATCCGGAATTATTATATCAGATATTCTATGATGTCATGGGCAAAAGCATTTGACCCTGGTATCATTCTATATCAGATAATTAAAAGTCAGCACGAACCCACCGGCTAAAAAACAGTAATATGAAAAATATCTGAATTTCATTTTATGTACAAGCCGAAGCATGGTACGTGCAGCAAAATATCCTGTCATTGCAGCTGCAAGCATTCCAAGAACAAAATCTATTCCAAGCCACACAGTCATTTTTGGTGATGCGAATTCACCCAGCTCCAGAAAAAGTGCTCCAATTACTGCAGGTATGGACATAATATAAGAAAATTTTACTGCAAATGTACGGCTGAAGCCAAACAGCATTGCAATGCAGATCGTCAGTCCGCTCCTGGAAAAACCCGGAAATACAGATATTCCCTGACAAATGCCAAGCCACATCGCCTGATCATAAGATGCGTCACGCGCAGCCGTTGCACCTCCTGCCCTTCCCATATCTGTCACAAGAAGCAGAATACCTGTAATCAGAAATCCGATCCCGCAGATCAAAGGATTTACCGCACTCTTTACTACAAGTCTCCGGCAGGTATATCCAAGCGCCATTGTGGGTATACAGGATACAAGTATCAGTGCTGCAAATTTGCGGTAGCTTCCGGTGACGATTTTTGCATAATGCAGATTATCTCCTGTTCGCCTGTTATGAACATACAGATTCAGATTACCAAGAAGATCTGCAAACATTCCCAGCCATTCTTCCAGAATTTTACGGATATCCTTCCGAAATACCGTACAGACTGCAAACAAAGTACCCATATGCAGCATTGTCTCAAACAGAACGCCGGTACTTCTGGTAATCCCCATCATACTCTCTATTGCAGCTGTATGACCAAAACTGCTGACTGGAAGAAATTCCGTAATCCCCTGTAATATTCCAAGTAAAATCGCGTACATCGCTGACATAGTCTATACTTATCCTCTCTGACTGAAATGTATCATTAAAAAATTATAACATAAATCAGGCAAAGTTACAATAGAAGTTCCTCCGAACCTGAACTTTTGTTCGGGTTATTATCCGTTTTTATCTTCCAATAAATGGTTTGTTATAATGAATCTTGTCGTTAGCCGCCTTTTTCTTTTTGAAAAAACTCAGGGAGAGATGTGACTCATACGAGCTGCATCTCTCCCATTTCAGGACTGTTCATTTTACGACAGTCCCATAACCGTTTTAATATTCTTCAAATACTATACTTCCATCTGAATAAGTAATCTCATAATATCCATGACCGGAACCGTCACAGTCATCATAAGCCTGTCTGCTTACCTCTACCGGTTCTGACGGCTGTTCAGGTTCCTGCGCAGCCGGCTCCTGAGGAGCTGGTTCCTGGTAAACAGGCTCTTCATAATAAGTCTGCTCCTGAGCTGCCTGAGCCTGAGCTGCCGCCCGAGCCTGTGCTGCTGCCTCGTCAGCCGCTTTCTTTTCCTGTACAAGAGCGTCTACTTTTTCTTTATCCTCTGTGACATAGCTATGGAAAATATATCCGCTGACTCCGTCACCTTCTACCCTGATCCATCCCGGAACGGTTGCAACCGCTTTCCATTCTGCTCCAAGAGATGTCACCTTCAGAGACTTAGCCTCTGTAGAAGCTGTTTCTCTTACATTTACATCAGTTGTTGCATACACGGTAACTTCCTGTTCAAAAGCTTTCTCCTCTCCTGTTTCAAGGGCTTCCTGTTCCTTATTGTAGGCATCTTTATATGTTATATAAAGGAAACCATACTCCTCTGTCACTGATGGTTCCGTCCATTGATCAGGTGTCACATTCTCAAACGTATGCACATTTCCTTCTTCATCTGTCAGAAGTAAATTCCATACTTCCTCAGACGCACTCTCCTGAGCATTTGCATCTGATTCATCCTGCGCTGCTTCCTTCTTTTTGTATTCAGCATTAATAAAATTCATTTCTGTTCCATTCTTTATGGTTACTTCACCAGACTCCAAAGTAATCTTTACATCCTCGATTACTTTCTCTTCCTGCTGTGTATCTTCTGCTTCTGCCTCAGCCGCTGCTTCTGCAGGAGCTTCCGTCACTGCCGCTTCAGTGGATGTTTCCTCTGCCAGGACTGCAGAAGCGCCTGTGACTGTTGTTGACATAACTGCTGCTAACATTAAAACACTTACGAACTTTCTTTTCATTTGATTGTTTCCTCCTGTATTTGATTAATAAATAGAACTTCCATAGTATTGTCGTTTTTTATCATGACTTCTATCGTATTTTGACCCTGCTGAAGCTTATCTGTCCCAATATACAGACAAAATCCCCCATCGTCTACGCCGTCATCCAGCTCGATATTCATGGGAAATGCTTCATAGACAGAAGTACCGTTTATCCGCAGATAAATCTCCGTATCCGTATCCAGATACTCTGGCAGAACAGAACCTGTAATCTGCATGGTCGTGCCCCATGGTTTCATTTCATTCAGAGATGCGCCATCTTCCACTGCCTGAACGATTTCTCCTTCCCATGCAGCGGAACTTCCTTCTAAAACCGGCGGAGCAGCAGCCATTTCCGGCAAAAAGCGTTCGGCTCTTTCTATTACAACCGCATCTGCCTGACAGGTATCCACATCACTGAACTGATAGGGCACTCCCCTTGAAAAATAAGCGCTTCCATAGACCTGTGCCATGAAAGGAAGAAGTGTATTTCCAAAGGAATCCCTGTACATCACAAGACTTCCCTCTTTTCCCGGACTTGTAGTATTGATACGCGGGTCAAAATTACTTTCTACTTCCTGAACATAACTGAATTGCGGTTCATTTTCATAATAAATCTCTTCTTCCAGAGTCAAAGCCTCCGGATAAAGCATTTGATCCAGGTCCCCGACGAAATCCTTCCGCACTTCATAGGTTTCTTCTTCATAAGAAATATGTTCCTTGCCCAGGGCGGTCAGAATTTGTCCGCTTGCCAGTGCGGCACCTTTATTATTCCAGTGAGAATCCTTTTTATGATACAGCACCTCTGGCTGGCTTTGGAAGGCTTCAGAAAGATCCACATAATTTACACCCTCAGCCTCCAGAAATGGCTTCAGCCGCCTCAGATTGTTATCATCTGTAACCTTTACCTTATCATAATACGGCATATGTTCCCCATATAGGGAATTCTTATTGGGTGCCACTGTAAAAACAAAATCCACGCCCCTCTGTTCCAGATTTCTTTGAATGATCCCAAGTGTATGAGCGATATTAAAAAGGCTTCTCTCTGACAAAAGGTCTGACCCAAGATAATCTGCAAGGGAATCTTTGTAATAAAGCCATCCATCGCTTCCCTGTATCACTCCCGAGGCTGAAGACACCCCAAAAAGCTTTCCCTGTACCAAAGCATTCGCTGTTACCAATTTACTGCGGAATGCAAAATGATCCTGAAAATAATCCCCTGCCTGGGAAAGCCAGTCCATATTGAGATTTCCCTCTTCTGTACAAAGTTTTGGAAATTCAGCCAGGCTTCGGTTCTCTGAAGACACCGACTCCCCCTGGTGTAAGGCTATTCCGGCAAACGGGCACAGGCAGAGTGCAAAAAAGCAGACACAATAAAGCAAACTCCATTTTTTCATGCAACATTGTCCCCCTTTAAAACCGGAAATAAATAAATGGATTATATGTTCCGCTGGCAAGATACAAAATACAAAGTATCAGTCCAACAAAGCTGAGAATGTAGGACACAGGTTCATATCCCCGTTTATTTTTCAATAAATCCTTTACCGGCATTGAGGCGATAAAAGCTGCCGCAAGGGTCAGAAGATACAACGGCGTAAGCTGCTGCACCGCAAGACTCATAGCTGCCGGATTCTTCCTAAATCCGGTAAACATCATTTTCAGCCAGAACACACCTCTGGCCATGGTTTCTGTTCGAAAAAAAACAAATCCCACAGCAACCACCAGCAATGTATAGATTTTCTGGATACAGCTTTTCACCCGGCCGCCTTTGCACCCGATGGCCGGAATATATTCCTCCAGCAGTAAAAAGAAGCCGTGGTATGCGCCCCAAAACAAAAAGTTCCAGGAAGCTCCATGCCAGAAACCGGTACATAAAAAAACGATCATTTTGTTTATAACAGTACGGAATTTTCCTTTCCGGTTGCCCCCCAGGGGAATATAGAGATATTCCCGGAACCATCCGGAAAGAGACATATGCCATCTGTGCCAAAATTCCTTAATACTTCCGGATATATACGGATAATTAAAATTCTCTTTAAAATGGAATCCGAACATCCAGCCGATTCCGATGGCCATATCACTGTAGCCACTGAAATCGAAGTAAATCTGCAGCACATAGGAAATAATGGCGATCCACGCCAACACCCAGTTGACCTCTGAAGCTTTCGCTTCAAATAAAACATCTGCGGTAAGGCCAAGGGTATTTGCTAATAATACCTTTTTGCTCAGTCCGGCAATAAAACGACGAATCCCGTGAGTAACACCGTCTAAAGTCTGCGTTCTTTTTGTGATTTCCATTTCCACATCATGATATTTCACAATAGGGCCTGCAATCAGCTGCGGGAAAAAGGATATGTACAGCAAAACCTTCCAGAAACTCTTCTGCCGCTCCGTCACTTTGCGATAAACGTCAACTACATAGGACATGGCCTGGAATGTAAAGAAGGAAATTCCAATCGGCATACGAACTTCCGGTATCGGGACAGACATCCCCAATATGGTATTCCAGGATTCCACGAGAAAGCCTGCGTATTTATAAAAAATCAGGATGCCCAGATTTCCTGCTGCGGCAATAAATAATATAAGCTTTTTGTGCTCTGACCAACGGTTAATACAGTTTGCACATACATAGTTAAAAAATGCGGATGCAATCAGAAGAAGCACATATACCGGTTCGCCGTATGCATAAAAAATCAGACTTGCAATAATCAGTAATGTGTTTTTTACCCTCATCCCGGGAAGAATACAGTGGAGTATAAACACCACAGGCAAAAAAACACATAAAAATATCATCGAACTAAAAACCATACTCTATTTAACCCTCAACGACGTCATTTAAATTGCAATATGCAAGATCGGACTAAGCTCATATCTGCTGTAAGAAGCGCCGTAATATCTGCTGTAATTCTTCGCCTCTGCAAAAAGGGGATCATATACCAGTCCGTTAACCTCTGCCCAGCTATGGGCGGATGACCCGGCCTTAGATGAATCCGTACATACATAAACATTCTTGTATCCGAGTGCTTTTGCAAGATATGCAAATGCTGCCGCGTCAGAATGGCAGTTTCCTCCTCCCAGCACAAAATGATCATTTGCAAATACCGCAGGCCATCCCGGTGTATTAACAAAGGTTCTTCTGGTTACATAAGGTTTAGAGATTACCCAGTCAAAGCAGGCCTTTAACTTCTGGCTGCTGCTCATGCCGGAATTTGTAATCTTCGAGACGATTTTTTTTGCATTGTTCAATGCAGCCTCATTTTGCTGCTCCACCTTCGTTTGTGCTTTTACAGATATTCCCTTAGTATTATACAGACCATATGTCTTCCCTGTTGTCGTATAGGAACGTACCGTGTAAGTATAGGACTTCCCTGTAACAATCGGATACTTCTTGGAACTTACATGAGTATAACCAATCATTTTTTCGCCGCTTATATTTTTAATAAGCTGCCATTTACCCTTTGAATCTTTCCGGTATACAAGGTAATTAGTAGCACCTGCAGCCTTCTTCCAGCGGATGGTGATCTTACCTTCGCCTGTGCATTCTACACTTACCAGCTCCGGTCTGCCCGGAACTGTCTTGCCTTTGATACCGGTTTTATCATACCCGCCATACACATTTTTGGTTCCCACCTTCCGGAAAGCCTTAACCGTATAGGTATACGTCACGCCTGTTTTTACCGGATATTTCGCAGAACTTGTATGGGTATAAGAGGTTCCTGATGCTTTTCCGATATTTTGCCATGAGTTTCCGGATTTCCGGTAAATATAATAGCCGCTGGCACCTGCCACTTTTGTCCAGGTAATTGTCAGCTTATTATAGGCAGCTGATTTTACGGTGCCTAATTTTGCGGTGCCAAGAGTAGGAACTGCGGATTTCCCCGCCTGTACATATCCGCTTGTTATTTTGCCATATACCGCTCTTACGGTGTAGGTATATTTCGTCCCCGTTACAAGAGGATAGGATGTAGAAGAGGTATGGACATAGCTGGTTCCGGTAACGCTCGTAATTCTTTTCCAGGATTTTACCGTACCTCCTTTATAGTAGACATTATAGGATGTGGCTCCTGCTACGGGCTTCCAGGTAACCTTTATGGAACGGTAGCTTGCAGACGCAGCGGATACCAGAGCAGGTGTTGCAAGGGTAATCTTAAAGTTTTTCGTTATTGTCCCCTCATAGCTTCCCTTACCGGTAACCGTCACCGTTGCCGTGCCGGGATTCACATTATTCGTATATTCCACTGAATAATCCTTATCCGGGGTAAGCTCCTGTCCATCATAGCTTACCTTAACAGCAGGCTCCAGCGCCTGCCCCGTGCATACCGTAGAAGCTGCCACTGTGACAGAAGCGTCTTTGATGTCCGCTTTTTTCTCCTGGATCAACTGACAGGTAATATGTTTCTCTGCTGCATATTTCTGCGCATAACTGCCTTCATAACAGTAAATGATTAGATCTGTACAGGAGCTAAATGCCCTTTCGTGGATTATTGTAATGCTCTTTGGAAGCTTCACCTGTTTCACTGTGCCTTCGGCAAATACTTCTTCACCGATTCCTGTTACCGGATAACCGTTGATCGTCTCAGGTATTTCCACGGTTTCTGCGTCTCCTAAAAATCTAATGATGGTAACTTTTGAATCCGTCAACATATATTGGAAATCTGCCATGGTGAGGATTTCCCCTTCTTTTTCTGCTCCCGTATCACCATCTTGTGTTGTTCCAGTCTCTTCCGGGGCATTTGACGCAAAGATCTCCCGGTCTTCCTGTTCCGGGATCACTTCTCCGGCTTCCGGTGCTTCTTCATCTTCAGATGAAACCATCCCGTCCGTATTCGGAACTGTTTCATCCGAAGATGGAGCTGTATCCGCATCTTCGTTTTGCACATTTACTTCCGGTACCGGGGCTTCATATAAGACATCACCATCTCCGCTGGAAAAAATGCTTTCTGCTGAAACCTCAGGCACTGTTTCCTGAAAACCGCTGGAAAAATCAGCGCCATATACTCCGGATACAGATCCAAGACTAAGCGCGAAAACAAGTGCTATTGACCATATTTTCTTTCTCATATCTTCCTCCGTTTCTTTCTTTATAAAGATAAAACTTATATTTTTTACATTTCAGTTATAATTCGATAAATTTCAAGGTCAACTCTATGTTCAAGGTAAAAAACATCCTTGTGCAGTATAACCTGCACAGGGATAAAATATTTATTCTTTTTAAAACTATTTGGATGCTTTCGGCAGTCTTGCGTCGATCATATTGGTAAGGTGATCGGTGCATTTCAGCGGTGCAACCAGAGCTGCATCTTCTACAGCCACAAGTTTTGCACCCTTGCATTCCAGAACGCCGCCGTAGATCTGGCCCATTTCTGCATAACGGTATACAGGAAGAACATCGTTCATTTCGTCAGAAATATCTTCTACATCATCGAACGGCATTTCCACTTCGTATACATGAGCAAGCTCAGCAGCAACTTCCCAGTTATTGAAGACAACATCTTCTTCAATCGCCTGTTCAACCGGCTGCAGTCTGCGTTCGGTATTGGTGAAGGTACCATATGTAGAAGCGAATCCTGTTCCAGGAATGACAACATCAGCAAGCTTCGCTGTTTCTGTCATATGGGTATCGCATACTGCAAGGAATACAAGATCTTTCAGCAGTGCCGGATCCGGATCTTCGCCGAATACCAGGAGAGCTTTCACACCTTCCAGAGCTTCTGCGCCTGCAGTTACACCCAGATCGATAAGACCCTGGCTATTATTCTTAGCTTTGAGCTGAAGGATACCGTCACGTGCTTTTCCGATATGTCCGGATACAACAGCGATATCAGCAAGGAGTGCTGCAGCTTCTGTTGTAACAACATTCTGCTGGAATACGATCATTGCTTTCTTAGCATTTGCATACAGTTCTGCAACAGCCTTGATCTCGTCGCATACTTCAGCGCCTTCTACGGAAGCCTTGAATGCATCAAAGCCTTCAACGCCTGCACCTTTGCCCATATCAACAAGAGCTTTGGCAACACCTTTGAAGAATGCAAGAGAGTTGCTGGTGGAAATGGTCTTGTATGCAAAGCTTACATGATCCTGCTCATATCCTTCCGGATTTACAAGGATGACTTTGGCACCATTCTTAGCAGCCTGTTTCAGTTTCAGACGGATTACCTGGTTCTCTTTCGCAATGAATCCTGCACAGAGGATCACTTCTGCGGAAAGGAGCTCGTCAATAGTGTTCGGAGATGCATTTACGCCGAGAACTTTTTCAAGTCCGCTTTCTCTGTTGTTGAAGCAGAGAGTCTTAGCACCGATTGCATCCGCAAATTTCTTAATTACATATGCTTCTTCGTTGGTGTATCTGTCAGAGATCGATACAGCAACTGCATCCTTGCCGTATTTCGCAGCAAGTGCTTCTGCTTTTTTGGTAACCAGAACAAATGCTTCATGGTAATCAACTTCTGTCAGCTCGCCGTTCTTTCTTGCCATCGGGTCAAGAAGCTTATCACCAAGAACAGCACAGTCAAAACCGAATTTACCGCGTCCGCAGAGAAGTCCTTTATTAACAGCACCCTCTTTGTCCGGAACGGATTTCACAAGCATATCGCCGTAGGTTTCCAGATGGATGGAGCAGCCAACGGAGCAGTGCGCACAGGTAGTATCGGTAACTTCTGTTGCAAGCGGAACGGATTTGTCCAGGGAAAGATTTTCCTGCAGAGCGCCTGTCGGGCAGACACTTACACACTGACCGCAGGAAATACATCCTGTCTCTGCCAGAGGCTGTTCCAGAGCCGGTTTCACAACAGTATCGAAACCACGTTTTACCAGACCAAGTGCGCCTACGCCCATCACTTCATCACAGGCACGAACACAAAGTCCGCAGAGGATACACTTATTCGGGTCTCTTAAGATGAACGGATGCTCATCTTTGTATTCCACTTCATTAATGTCACCTGCAAAACGATCCGGATGTACATCATACATATTTGCATAGGAGATCAGCTTACATTCGAAATAATCTTTACATCCGCACTCCAGACAGCGATGAGCTTCTTCCACAGCCTGAGCTTCATCATATCCGAATACAACTTCTGTAAAGTTGTCTTTTCTTTCTTCTGCATTGAGCTGTTCCATAGTCGGACGGCACATTCT
>JALEHU010000119.1 GCA_022770365.1 Blautia sp.
AGAAGAATTTATTGCGGCAATCAAAGAATTATCCGTATTAGAGTTAAATGAATTAGTAAAAGCTTGCGAAGAAGAATTTGGTGTATCTGCAGCAGCAGGTGTTGTAGTTGCAGCAGCAGGCGGCGCAGCAGAAGCAGCAGAGGAGAAAGATGAGTTCGACGTAGAACTTACAGAAGTTGGCCCGAACAAAGTTAAAGTTATCAAAGTTGTTCGTGAAGCTACCGGCTTAGGTCTGAAAGAAGCGAAAGAAGTTGTTGACGGTGCTCCGAAGGTTGTTAAAGAAGCAGCATCCAAAGCAGACGCTGAAGATCTTAAAGCTAAACTTGAAGCTGAAGGCGCTAAAGTTACACTTAAATAATTTCAGTAAATCTTATGCCCATGAAGGACCTGAATTTCAGGCTTTCATGGGCTTTTTTTATTCAGAAACACCAGGTAAAAACTATTGGCTGAATTGTAATGAAAAGTTAAAAATAATGTATAAAGAGTGCTTATTTTGGGAGAAGAGTTATGCTATAATATTTATACTATAGATTTGATATGGATGAGGATGTATTTGTCAGAAAGAAGGAAAAAGGATGAGTAGTAAAATGCATTCCAGATGGCTGAGTATTTTGCTTGCGGCCGCCTTGTGTGTAACCGGTTCTTTATCGGCACTTGAAGTGGAGGCAGCTGTCCCGGCGGCGGTTGCAGATCCGATGAAGGAAGTTTTGTCAGAAGAGAGAATAGAAGAATATCTTGAGGAAGAAGAAGATACCGAATGCGGCGAAGCAGCGGAAGATTTTTCCTGGATGGACGAAATGTTTGAAGAAGATGCAGAGAAAGAAAGAGTGGAAGAGGCGGATTCTGATCCCCAAAGCGCAGAGACATCCGTGAATGCAGACCAGGATACCTGGTCAGCCCCGGAAGAAATTCAGGAAGATGCAGAAATATTTCAGGCACCTGTGGAATTAAACGACGGAGAAGTCTCTCAGATGTATAATGCTTCGGCAGAAGTGACAGAGCAGGATGTGGATATGGAAGTATTCACTGCCGGCGAAGCAGGAGACACAACTCAAAATAATGTGATCACCGACGGATCGAGCTCCTCTATAACCGACGGATCCACCGACGGATCAAGCTCCGCAATAACCGACGAATCCACCAACGGATCGAGCTCCGCCATAACAGACGGTGAATCGTCTGAGCAGGAGAATGAAATCGAGCTGGGTGAGTCAGAAGCGACTCTCAGGCTGAAAGAGGGGGATGATTTTGTAACAGAACTGAATAAACTTCTTTACAGAGCCAAGGATTTAGCCGCAGATGATCATCCGTACAAAGTAATCATACCTCCCGGTAATTACGAGATTAAAGGGACCATCAGCATGTACAGCAATATGCACCTGTATGCGGTGGGGGCAGTTATGAAGAAGACCTCAACTAAGAAACAGATACTGCTTCGTCTTGGATGTTCAGAAGTTTCAGAGGGGGGGTATTCCGGCTACCGCAACATTACGATCGAAGGCGGAACCTGGGACTGTAATTATGAATCCTGTGCGAATAAGGAGGCGGATGGCGGTTTTGTGGGGTTCCGGATCGGCCATGCCACGAATGTCACGATCAGGAATGCCACATTTCTTAACAATCTGAAATCTCATTTTATTGAACTTGGCGGCGTAAAACATGCACTGATAACCGGATGTACTTTTGAAGGATACTGGACGCCTCACGAAACTACCGGACAGGAGTGTATTCAGATTGATACCTGTCTGGATGAAATCTTTCCGAGATACCAGCCGTTCGATGGTACTGTCTGTACAGATATTACTATCGAGAATAACCTTTTCCAGAATGTTTTTGCCGGAGCCGGAAGCCACAGTATGGTTTTCAATAAACCATATACTAAGATTGTTGTGCGCAACAATACATTCAAAAACGTGAAAAAGAGGGCTGTCTGGTTTTTGAACTGCAAGGATTCTGTAATTTCCGGAAACACAATGGTGAATGTCGGCTCCGGTATTTATGTAAGTCCCATGAGACAGACTCATGCACATCTCCTGCCGGGACAGACAGCCAACTCAAAACAGAATCAGTATTCGGAGAATGTGGTGGTTTCAAAGAATAAAATTACCCTTGCCAGACCCTGCAAGATTGCAGGAGTTTTGTGGAGAGGGTATGGGGTTTATCTTGGCGGACAGGAAGCTGCGACACCCACATATCCCATACCAAAGGGAGATTACGTTCTGCGCGGTGTGACTGTAACCGGAAATACGATCAAGGGATACGGAAACGGAATCCATCTGGCACGTACAGCCAGCTGCAAGGTTACAAAAAATACGATCGCGCTTTCCAATCCGGGTTCCTTCACAAACTTCGGAATATATCTGGGCGGCAGCAGGAATAATGAGATCAGCAGTAATGTGGTATCCAGTGCCACAAATATCGGAATTTATGTTTATACAACTTCTGCTTACACCTATGGAAGCACCGGAAACAAGATCGTGAGCAATCAGGTGAAGAACTGCGCGTCCGATGGAATCAGAATTTCAGCCAAAAGCAATAACACCGTTCTGGATAAAAACGTATGCACAGGCAATAAGAAGTACGGAATTGAAATCCAGAGCGCCACGATCACTTCCATGACATACAATAAAGCCATCGCCAACAGCAAATACGGCATTTACTGCTACTCATCCACGATTAAACTTCAGAAAAAGAATACCCTTCAGGGAAATAAGGGAACCTATGCGATTTATTTTTCAAAATGCAGGGGTCTGGTACAGAATGTGAGGAACTTCAGCGTGAGCACTCTGAAGAATACGACAAAGAAAGTGACGGGTACAGCCGCCGGAGGAAGCAGTGTATATGTCTATGTGAAGAGCAGCGGCAAAAAGCTGGGAAGTGCCAAGGTGCCCAAAAACTGGAAATATACCGTGCCGATCAAAGCCCAGAAAAAGGGCACAGTTCTTCTTATTAAAGTATACGATAAATATGGCAATGCTGTTACAAATGAAAAAAAGGTAGCCTGATATGGAAATCTGCCGGAACAAATGGCAGATCTGTCAGGAGCAAGAAAGGGGTCGAATTATTTTGGCTCCTTTTTTAATAAAAAATTATTACAGAAAAATAAAAAATTGATTGACAGGGTTGAAGGTTTGTGCTACAGTAAAGAATGCTATATTCCTGTCTTTGACAGTTAAGTAGATTAAAACGCCTCGCAAACCCAGTGTTTATGCTGGTTGCGAGGTGTTTTGCTCTCGTTTTGAAGTATGGTAATTTATTCCCTACCTTTACTTTTTTTCTGAATCGTTTTCATCTGACTTTTCGTAATGAACTGAAAGTCTGTTTCGAAACCGCACACCGAATGCAAAGCATCCGTTAGTTTATCCCGTTTATACAGAGGCATGAACCCTTGCTCCTGTACATCAGCAAAATTCATGGTTTTGAGTTTGTCCAAAATCGTTTCACAAGTATAAATGTTTCCTAAACTCTTTTCCAGATAACGGTAGATGACTAATGAAAGAAAACAGATCAAAAAATGTGCTTTGATGCGTATTTCATCTTGCAGATATACAGGTCTGGCTTCAAAATCGGTTTTTATGATGCGGAAACATTCTTCGATTTCCCATCGTCCCTCACTTACTTCCAAGATATCTTTTACATCATCGTCCAGCAGATCTGTTGTTACTGCATACAATCCATCATAAAGTGCTTCGTTTTCAATCTTATCTGTGTCCAGATAGTTTTCAATCTTTGCAATCTCCCCATCTTCAGTAACAGCGGTCTTTCCGATAAATCTGGCTGGATCGTTTGGATTTCTTCGTTCTTTTTTTATTTTCCCGGATTTGAGCATTTTTTCAGCACGCTCCACCTGAGCATCACGTATTGCTTTCTGATATTTGGCATATTTAGGAGAGTATGTGATGATAAGACGTTGGTGCAGGGAATGCGGAGTATAAGGCTCATCCTTATAATATAACCCAGTATCGTCTTCTGGAATCTTTGAAAGATCAACCGGTGAATCATCCGAGACACGCTTGAAGCCTGTCTTATCCAGTGCCCATTTTTTATCCTCTTTATTTAACTTTTTAATAGACTGAGTAACGATAAATGCCCGTTCTCCTGAATGATTAATTCTTTTAATGGCTTCTGAACCAAGCCCTGCATCGCTGCAGTAGATAAATTTCGTGCAGCCAAAATCCTGAAGCACTTTTTCTTCCAGAGGTTTTAATGAAGTCTGTTCATTTGCATTTCCTGGAAAAAGTGAGAATGCAAGAGGGATGCCGTCTCCATCCATAAACATTCCCATCTGTATGATTGGATTTGGACGGTGTTCTTTACATTTACCGTATTTTTTGTCACCATCTTCCTGCTCGATCTCAAAAAAATAGTTTGTACAATCATAATAGAGTATCTTATCATTTCTCTTTCCAAGGAGATGGCTGTTTTTGTATACCTCGGCTTGAATAAAATCACATTCGTTTCCTAATACATCAAGAGCCCGATATATGTCATGCAGCTGATAG
>JALEHU010000122.1 GCA_022770365.1 Blautia sp.
TGATGCAGGTCAGGAATTTAAAGAGCTTCCTGATACCTATACGATTTTTATTACAGAGAAAAATTTTTATGGAAAGGGAGAACCTTTGTACCTGATTCAGAATATAAACTGTACATTAGGGGAACCTTTTGATGATGGTGCGTATATCATTTATGTAAACGGAGAGTATCGTGGTGACGATGAACTTGGACTTCTGATGCACGATTTTAACTGTACCGAAGCAGATGATATGCACTACGAATTGATGGCAGAGCGCACGAAGTATTTGAAAGAAAATCCGGAAGGAGTGAGCATTATGTGTAAAGCTATGGAAGAAATGAGAAATAACGCCAGTGAAGAAAAGGCAATTTCTATTGCAAAGAATCTTCTGCAGATTGGATCCTTAACGTATGAGCAGATTGCAAAAGCTACAGAACTGACGCTCGCAAAAGTTCAGGAGTTGGCGGGGCAGTTAGCAGGTTAATGGCAAGAAGGTGCCTAAAACATTGAGTTAAGGAAACCTTATTTGGTGGAGATCGATGAAAAGTTCAAAGCAGTAGACATGAAGGCGGTGGAACTGCTTTGGAGCGGCTCCGCTTTTAAGGTATGACGGGCATTATATGATTCCCGGTTGGACACATAATATCATCAATTTGAGTGAGACAGAAGATTTGGTCACAATCATGATCTGTAATGAGATTTTTGATCTGCATGGCCACATTGAGCACATGCGCTGCTTAGAAATGATAGATCGGATATTGGAAATTTGGAACATAGTATAGAAAAAAGTCTGGATAAAAAGCACTTGACAGGCTGTGTTCCTAACATTGCCATAGCTTGCCCAAACTGTAATTTTTGCAACCATTTGGAGTGAGAGGGGAACAGTCGAAACTACAGTATCGTCTGCAATATGATGTATATGATGCAGAGTTTATCCCCAGTCGGGAGTATGATTATAACGAAGAAGACAGAGACTATAGCATCGGTGCAGGAATTGTGGATCGTCCGAAGTTACTAGGGGATCTGCGCGGAATGTCCTATATTTACCCGATATTCTTTCGGTTTGGCCTAATTGAAGTACCGGAGAAAGTGAAAGAGATACTTCGGGGAAAGAAAAAGTAGGATTGTTCTGTATAATGACTTGATTTTTCATACTGGAAAGTATAGAATAACAAAGATACTTTATGATTATATCAGACGGAAATTTCCATAAAATACATAGGAGGATGAATATTGTAATGAGTAGAAAAATGGATCGGCTTCCGGGAAAGATTATTTCAGCGGTCTTTTTTGTGATTTCTTTTGCTTTTGCTGCATTGCTGATTTACACGAAATTAGTTCCAGCCAAATATCTGACAATTATTTGCGGGATACTGGTTCTGATGGTTTTGGTTGTTTATCTTCTGGTGCGCAAATTAAGACATATAATTCCATTCATTATTGGAATTCTTTTAATGCTTGTAACAGTTGCTGTTATGGCTCTTGGAAGTCTTTACATCTATAGAACGGTGAATACGATTGATAATATTACCGGCGTAAATACAGAAGTGGCACAGATTGGGGTATATGTATTGAATGAGGATGCCGCGGATTCTATTAATGTTGCAGTAGACTATAGCTTTGGTATTCTTTCTGATCTGGACAGAGAGAGTACGGATAATACCGTGAACCAGCTGGATTCTGAATTGGGAACAACGATCCAAACAGTTGAATATGCTTCACTTACTGATCTGGCAGATGCAATTATGCGGAGAAAAGTTGAAGCAATCATCCTGAATCAGGCTTACCTGGATGTGATAGATGAGATGGATGGTTACAGTAAATTCTCTTCTATGCTCCGTGAAATTACCACAAAGCATGTAGAAACTGTGATTGAACGTACGGAACCGCAGTTAGTTGTGAATCCCGATGGCAATACAAATACGGATGAGATGGTACTTACACTTTTTATTAGTGGAATTGATACGAGAGGTGCTATGACAGCCAAGAGCCGAAGTGATGTAAATATAATTGCTACCATTAACACAAAAACCAGACAGGTTCTTCTGGTGTCGACACCGAGAGATTATTTTGTACCGCTTTCTATTTCTAATGGTGCTCCTGATAAACTGACGCATGCAGGTATCTACGGTATTAATGTTTGTATGGATACCCTGGGTTTGCTTTATGAAGAAGATATAAATTATTATTTCCGACTGAATTTTGCAGGATTCATTAATATTATTGATGCTCTTGGCGGAGTTACAGTGAATTCCGATTATGATTTTACTACAGGAGCATATCATTTTAACCAGGGTGAGAACTATATGAATGGGGAACAGGCCCTTGCATTTGCCAGGGAACGTTATGCATTCAGTGAAGGCGACCGTCAGAGAGGAAGAAATCAAATGGCCGTGATAGAAGCTGTTATCAACAAAGCTCTTTCTCCGGAGCTTTTAAAGAATTATACTTCTGTTCTGAGTGGAATGGAGGGAAGCTTCGAAACAAATGTTCCGTATGATCTGATTGCATCTCTTGTAAGAAAACAGTTGAATGAAGGCGGCAGCTGGAACATCGTAAGCTACAGCGTTAATGGTACCGGTGACACACAAAAACCATATTCCATGAGTCAGAATGCATATGTTATGATTCCTGATTATTCCACTGTTGACAAAGCAAAAGATCTTATGAGCAAAGTGAGAAACGGTGAGGAGATCAGTCTCCAGTAAGAATTAGCAGCTGTTCATTTTATGGATAGCTGCTAATAGTTTTGTATTTGTTGAAAATAGGCGAAAAATTATCTTGTGTATGATGAGAGAATAAGATATAATAATTGTGTTTGTATCGGGTTACATAATGGAAGTTAGCCTGATGATATGGAATTAATGCAATAAGAGAGAAGAAAGGATTTTATGAAAGGTTTATTTGACATGCACTGTCACATTGTCCCCCATGTGGATGACGGTGCGGATAATATGGAAGAAGCTTTGAAGATGCTTAAGATCGAATATGCAGAGGGAGTGCGTCATATTATTATCACTCCGCATTTTCGTAAAGGGATGTTTGAGACACCTCTGGAAAAGGTTCAGCAGCAGTTCGAAGCGTTGAGAGCGAAAGCATCAGATATCGGAGGTGATGGAATTGACCTGTATCTTGGATGTGAATTCCATGTAAATGGAAGCATGGTGGAGATGCTACGTTCAAAGCAGGTTCTTACCATGGCAGGTTCCAGATATGTACTTGTGGAATTTTCTGGTTCATCTGATCAGACGCAGGTCCGCAAAACCCTGTATTCTCTGATTTCTAATGGCTATAAACCCATTATTGCACACATCGAACGCTATCCTAAGGTTCGGGGAAATCTGAATTTCATTGAAGAGATGGTGGAAATGGGTGCCAGAGTACAGGTAAATGCCGAGAGCATTGTGGGCAAAGAAGGATTTGGAACAAAGCGTTTCTGCTCGAAACTGATGAAAGAAGATCTGCTTCACTTCGTGGGAACTGACGGTCACGGAAGTTCTTATCGGGTACCGAAGCTGAAGGATGCATATAATCGGGTTGCCAAAAAAATGGGAGAAGATTATGCAGAACAGATTTTTATACATAACCCGGAGAGAATCATTAAAAAATAAGGGATGGAAGGATAAAAATGGAAAATCAGCACACCACGAAAAACGATGAAATGGAAATTGATTTAATGGAAATAGCTGGGGTGATTCTCAGTAAACTGTGGATAATCATCTTGTCAGGTATTACGGCAGCACTGGTATTTATCGTTGTTACGATGCTGTTTATTACTCCGCAGTATGAATCAACAACTAAAATGTATGTATTAAGCCAGCAGGATAATAATACTCTGACCAGCTCCGACATGCAGACAAGTTTGTCTCTGACCAAGGATTATGCGGAACTGATCAAAAGCCGTACGGTTACAGAGGGGGTAATTGCGCAGCTGAATCTTGATATGACAGACAAACAGCTATTACAGAAAATATCTGTAGGAACAAGTTCAGATACACGTATCCTGTCTATTACTGTAACTGATGAAGACCCTTATCAGGCATGCCAGATCGCAAATGCAGTGCGTGACGTGGCTGCAAATCATATCCAGAATGTTATGAATATTGATGCTGTTAACATTGTTGAGACAGCTAATATTCCCAATGAGAAGGCAAGTCCGAGTCTTTCAAAGAATGCTGTGATGGGCGGACTGCTTGGTGTAATTCTTGCAACAGCAATTATTTTGCTTGTATATCTGACAAATGATACTATCAAGTCTCAGGAAGATGTAGAAAAATACTTGCAGTTAAGTGTTCTTGGTACGATTCCTCTTATGGAAATGGAGAAAAAATCCAGGAAACAGAAAAAGGGTAAAGGGAGAAAGAAAAGATGAAACAGATTACGGTTGCTCGTCCAAAATTAAATTACAGTGTTGATGAATCCTACAAATCACTTCGTACGAATCTGCTGTTCTGCGGTGAGGATAAAAAGGTTATTGCAATAACAAGCTGTACCCCTAATGAAGGTAAGAGTAATGTTTCATTTAACCTTTCTATATCACTTGCAGAATCAGGAAAAAGAGTACTGCTTGTGGATGCCGACCTTCGTAAATCTGTTCTTGTAGGAAGAACAGAAGTAGATGGAGAAATCAAGGGACTTTCTCATTATCTCTCACAGCAGGCTTCACTGGAGAATGTGATCTATGCGACCAATATTCCCAGATTTCACATTATCTATGCAGGTATTGTACCTCCGAATCCGGCTGAACTTCTTGGCGGCAAGAACTTCAAGAATCTTCTGAAAGTTGTAAGAGATGTTTACGACTACATTATTATTGATACTCCGCCTCTTGGAAGCGTTATTGACAGTGCCGTCATTGCGGATCAGTGTGATGGATCCATTATAGTTATGGAATCCGGTGTCATCAGTTACCGCTTCGCTCAGGAAGTAAAAGAACAGCTGGCCAGATGTGCCTGCCCGATTCTTGGTGTAATTCTGAATAAGGTTGATTTAAGTAAACAGGGTTACGGCAAATATTATGGTAAATACGGAAAGTACGGACAGTACGGACAGGAAGGTAAGGAGTAAAATCATATGTCAAAGAAACTGGTTGCATTTATGGTTGTTGTTTGTGTGGGATTGATCGCACTTGTCGGATGGTTCCGCCTGAATGGCGACAGAACCGGTCCGGAAGTCACCTGTAATAATACAAGTCTTGTATACCATGAAGGTATGAAAGATGCGGAACTTCTGGAAAATGTAATTGCTTTTGATGAAAAAGACGGTGATGTTTCTGATTCTCTGACTGTGGAATCTGTTTATGCAGTAGACGATGATAAAGTATGCATTGTCTACGTTGCAAAAGATCATTCTAATAATATTACAAAAGTAAAACAGATTTATCCTGCTGAAAAAATGGCTTCTGCGGATACAGAAGATAATGGAACTCAGGATGAAAACGATATGCAGGAAGATGTAGATAATACTTCTGATGCAGACAACGCTGGTGAAACAGATAATGGTATGACGGAATCTGCTGATGAACAGAGCAGCGTGAATACGGATTCCGCAGCTGATGTATCCTCAGAAGCAGAACAGGCCCGTACAGAACAGGAAGCTGCCGCTGCTGCCATGCCGGCGCAGAATCCACGTATTTATCTGACGGATTATGTAGTTACAGTTCCTGTAGGAACTTCTGTTGACCGTCTCAGTTATGTAAAAGAGATTACTGATGATGCTGACAATGTTTATGATCTGTGGACTAAGATCCAGATTACCGGTTCTCTGGATACATTAACAGCAGGTACTTATGAATGTACTTATTACGTTATTGATTCCGCAGGAAATACATCAAATCAGGCTGTATTGAAATTTATTGTACAATAGATTTAATCTGACAGGACGAAAACATATGATATGTTTCGTCCTGTTTTTTCTGCAGAAAACTCAGCTTCGTTTTTGCCCCGGCTTTTTTACCTGCGGATGATTTTCCCTCCATGTTTTCAGAAATTCCATCTGTTCCTGATCTGAGATAGACTGTGAGACAGGATCGTTGCTGGCAGCGGCACAGCAGAATAAAATAAATGTCTGTACAATAAGAGCGGCAATCAGAATGATCAGCAGCATTTTTGCATACCTCCTTAAATTGTCCAGCAGGTAATCATCTGCTGTATATCTGTTCAGTATTTCCTTTTTATTAGAATTTATGCAAAATAATGAGATTAGATGCGCAAAGAGGGAAACTTCCGAATAATCTAAAGTAAATCCTGTATTTGGAGATTGTGTGATGGAGCAGGGAGATTATACTGGAAAGGGAATTACAGTAGCGATTCTGGATACGGGAATTTATCCGCATATTGATTTTGGAAATCGAATTGTGGTTTTTCGTGATTTTATATCCTATAGAACGCGTCCTTATGATGACAATGGACATGGGACACATGTTGCCGGGATCTTGTGCGGGGACGGGAAAGCATCCGATGGAAGACATAAAGGGATGGCACCGGAATGCCGTATTGCAGCTTTAAAAGTTCTTGACCGGTACGGAAATGGAAATAAGGAGAATGTACTTCGTGCTTTTCGCTGGCTGCTCAGATACCATAAACAGTATCAGATCCGTATTGTTAATATTTCTGTAGGCACCACATATAAGACGAGGTATGACCATGATGCTCTGATTCGCGGAGTGGAAGAACTCTGGGACAGAGGGCTGGTTGTAGTGGCAGCAGCAGGAAATCTGGGACCAAAGCCATCCAGCATCACAGCACCCGGAAGCAGCAAAAAGATTATCACCGTCGGTTCCAGCGATCTGCTGGAAGGGAAGACCGGTGTTTCCGGACGCGGACCGACTTTTGATTGTGTCTGTAAGCCGGATATAGTAGCACCGGGCGACCGGATTATTTCCTGCGCACCGGGTTC
Source organism: Blautia sp. (assembly GCA_022770365.1). Classification (GTDB taxonomy): domain Bacteria; phylum Bacillota; class Clostridia; order Lachnospirales; family Lachnospiraceae; genus Blautia_A. Next base: position 6,877 of record JALEHU010000122.1, read on the forward strand.
CGGTAAATTATATTCTGTCAAAAGCGGTACATCTATGTCAACACCTCTGATTTCAGGTGCAATAGCCTTAAAACTGGAAAAAAATCCTGATTTGACGAATATGGAAATAAAAATGCTTCTGAAAGAAAGCTCAGATGACCTTGGACTTCCCAAAAACCAGCAGGGGTGGGGTAAATTTAACTGTGAAAAGTTCTTATCCATGTGATTTTTCGGGTATTTTGATGAAAGTGTTGCGGTAACGCATAAAAGTATTGACGAAATATCGTATTTTGGATAAAATAAGTGTTAATTAATGATCGCTCGCAAGATGTGACAGAGGAGGACATTATGGATAAAATTAAAATGCAGACACCACTGGTAGAGATGGACGGCGATGAAATGACCAGAATTCTCTGGCAGATGATTAAAGAGGAACTTCTGCTTCCTTATATTGATCTGAATACAGAATATTATGATCTTGGTCTGAAACACCGTAATGAGACGGATGATCAGGTGACCATTGACGCAGCAGAGGCAACGAAGAAGTACGGTGTCGCTGTAAAATGTGCAACCATCACTCCAAATAAAGCAAGAATGGAAGAGTACAATCTGAAAAAAATGTACAAGAGCCCCAATGGAACCATTCGTGCGATTCTGGATGGAACGGTCTTCCGTGCCCCGATTATTGTGAAGGGTATCGAGCCATGTGTGAAGAACTGGAAGAAGCCAATCACACTGGCACGTCATGCATATGGTGATATTTATAAGAATACGGAATTTTATATTGATAAACCCGGTAAAGTCGAACTGGTCTATACCACCAGCGACGGGGAAGAAAAACGCGCCCTTGTCCAGGAGTTTATAACACCCGGAGTTGCCATGGGCATGCACAATATGGAGGCATCCATCGAAAGTTTTGCCAGAAGCTGTTTTAATTATGCACTTGATACGAAGCAGGATGTCTGGTTCGGAGCCAAAGATACCATTTCCAAAACCTATGACAGCAAGTTTAAAGAAGTTTTTCAGCAGATCTTCGAGTCTGAATTCAAGGAGAAATTCGAGGCAGCCGGCCTTACTTATTTCTATAGTCTGATCGATGATATTGTAGCCCGTGTTATGAAGGCAGAGGGCGGATTTATCTGGGCATGTAAGAATTATGACGGTGATGTAATGAGCGATATGGTTTCCTCTGCATTTGGTTCCCTTGCCATGATGACTTCCGTACTTGTTTCTCCGAATGGATATTATGAGTATGAAGCAGCTCACGGAACGGTTCAGAGACATTATTACAGACACCTGGAGGGCAAAGAAACTTCCACCAATTCAGTTGCGACTATTTTTGCCTGGACGGGAGCTCTCCGCAAACGCGGGGAACTGGATGATAATCAGAAACTGGTATCCTTTGCCAACAGCCTGGAGGATGCTACACTGAAGGCCATCGAATCCGGCAAAATGACAAAAGACCTGGCATTGATCACCTCTTATGAGAATCCAACGGTTCTGAACAGCAGAGATTTTATACTGGCAGTGAAAGAATCACTGGATGCTCTGATTAAATAGATTATTTCTGCCCGCTTCGTTGGGCATTGGCATTGTGCGTATTCAAATTTAATGATACACTCCATAAAAAAACCGCAGGTTCCTTTTTGGAATTCTGCGGTTTTAAGATTTATGGAATTATGCGAGGGTCTCCCATTTCTCATACAGTTCCTCCAGTTCTGCGGCAATGGCTTCTTTCTCGCGGCTGAGTGCAGTACATTTCGCCACATTGGTGCAGACATCCGGAAGTACGAGGGTATCGTCAATTTCTTTATCACGGGTTTCAAGTTCTTCAATTCGCTTCTCGGTTTTTTTCAGTTCGTTTTCACGTTTGCGTTTCTGCGCCTGTTCTTCTTTTTGCTGCTGCCAGGAAACTTTGCTCTCAGAGGTCTGCGCCTGCACCTGAGTGACTGTTTCTGTGGAAGGAGCGTATTTCTCCGTAAGTTCGTCACGTTTTTCCAGATAATAATCGTAATCACCGATGTAATTTACAATTGTCTGATTCGTCAGATCCAGGATTCTTGTGGCAGTCTGATTGATGAAATAACGGTCATGGGAAACATAAAACACGGTTCCTGTATAGCTGTTAAGCGCTTCTTCCAGAATCTCCTTGGATGCAATGTCCAGATGGTTGGTCGGCTCGTCCAGGATCAGGAAATTCGCCTCGGAAAGCATGAGCTTGGCAAGGGAGACACGTCCGCGCTCACCGCCGGAAAGGGCAGATATTTCTTTGAACACATCATCACCGGTGAAGAGGAAAGCAGCGAGCATATTGCGGATCTCTGTTTCTGTCAGAGTCGGATAGGTGTCGGAAATTTCCTGGAAGATTGTTTTGTCCATGTGAAGCACGTGGTGTTCCTGATCATAATATCCGATCTGTACCTTGGAACCAAGGGTAAATTTGCCGGTGTCAGCAGGAAGGATCCCGTTGATGATTTTCAGCATGGTAGTTTTGCCGGTGCCGTTGCTGCCGATAAGAGCGACTCGTTCTCCGCGTTTGATTTCAAAGGAAATACCGGTAAACAGTGTCTGGCCCGGGAAACTTTTGGACAGATCCTCCACCATGAGAACGTCATTGCCGCTGACAAAACGTGGCTCCAGGGAAAGACGCATCTGATCCTGAATCTCCACAGGTTTGTCAAGACGCTGGATTTTGTCAAGCATCTTTTCACGGCTTTCTGCCCGTTTGATGGATTTTTCACGGTTAAATGATTTCAGTTTGGCGATGACAGCTTCCTGATGCCTGATCTCACGCTGCTGATTCAGATAGGCCTTGTACTGGGCATCCCGGAGCTGGGCCTTTTTCAGTGCAAATGCGGAGTAGTTGCCGGTGTAGGAACGGACTTCCCCGGCCTCGATCTCCACGATTTTTGTTACAACTTTATCAAGAAAATACCGGTCATGGGAAACAATAAATACAGCACCCGGATAGTTCAGAAGATAGGTTTCAAGCCAGGTAATGCTCTCCATGTCAAGGTGGTTGGTAGGCTCATCCAGCAGAAGAATATCCGGCTTGGAGATCAGGAGCTTGCCGAGAGCGACACGTGTCTTCTGACCGCCGGAAAGTGTTTCGATCTGTTTGTCAAAATCGTCTTCCCCGAATCCAAGTCCCTTCAGAACACCGGTAAGTTCGCTCCTGTATGCATAGCCGTTCTGAAGCTCAAATTCATGAGTCAGACGCGTATATGTATTCATGAGGGCCTCCAGTTCTTCACCGGTGGTGTGCTTCATTTCCTTCTCAATGGAGCGCATGCGGGTTTCCATATCGATGATATGCTGTTTGGTAGTGAGCAGTTCTTCATAAATGGTGTGATGCCCGTGGATATCCTGATACTGGGCAAGATAACCGATGTTCTTATCACGGGCGACGACTACAGTGCCCGAATCCGGTGACAGTTCCTGCATGATGATACGCAGCAGAGTGGTCTTGCCTGCGCCGTTATTGCCGATCAGTGCGGCCTTCTCACGTTCTTCTATATGAAATGATGCGTCATGGAGAATTACTTTTTCGCCAAAGGATTTGCATATATTCTGACATGATAAAATCATAGAAATTCCTCCAAAATGATGTCTTAATTTGTCATAAAATCATACTCAAAGTTCATTATAACGTAAATCAGGATTTTGTAAAGGAGAAAAAATCCGAATTTTTGGTGATATGTTACAACTTTAATTGACAATAAAATGTCAATTCGTTATAATTGACATAGTATGATAAGGAGGGGTTCTTTGTGGATGCAAAAGAAATTTCAAAGGCTGTTATCAAACGTCTGCCGCGTTATTATCGATATTTAGGAGAATTGCTTGAGGAGAATGTTGAGAGAATTTCTTCGAATGATCTGAGCAAAAAAATGAGAGTCACAGCCTCTCAGATTCGTCAGGACTTAAATAATTTCGGAGGTTTCGGCCAGCAGGGATACGGATACAATGTCAAATATCTTTACACAGAAATCGGTAAGATTCTCGGACTGGATACACAGCATCCAATGATCATTCTTGGCGCAGGTAACCTCGGTCAGGCTCTGGCGAACTATGTGGATTTTGAAAAACGTGGATTTAAACTGGTAGGTATTTTTGACGTAAATCCTGTTCTGGAAGGAATGGCTGTACGCGGGATTGAGATTCAGATGCTCAGTGATCTGCCGTTTTTCCTGAGAGAAAATCTCGTTGAAATTGCAATCCTGACTCTGCCGAAGAATAAAGCGAAAGAAATGGCGAATATCCTGATTGAAAATGGTGTGAAAGCAATCTGGAATTTTGCCCATGTGGATCTTGATACACCGGATGATGTGATTGTTGAGAATGTGCATCTTTCCGAAAGCCTGATGACATTGTCTTATAATCTCAGCCAATACCGTCAGGAACATGTGGAAAAATAAGCACTGTTCAAATACCTTTACTGAAACTCGAATAATTGTTTCCTTTGGAGAAGAGCCGCTGTCGGCCGGGAAGCTTTGAGCGGATCCGGAAGCGGCTTTTTCCTGTTATAATGAATCGTGAGCGTATAAGAATATGAAAGAGATAGTAACCTGCAAAAGAATGAAAGAACTGGACCAGGCGGCTATACATAAGATGGAAGTCCCCTCATGTGTACTCATGGAGAGAGCCGCCTTAAAAACAGTCGAAGAAATGAAAAAGAATTTCAGAGAACCATATGATAAGGAACGTGTGCTTGTGGTCTGCGGAAGCGGCAACAATGGCGGTGACGGGATTGCCATAGCCCGTATCCTGCATCTTCAGGGAATCAGAAGTGAATTCTTTCCGGCAGGATCTGAGGAACACATGACGGAAGAAACAGGACGGCAGTACAGGATCGCGTCAAATTATCATGTGCCTGTGGTGCATAACCCGGACTGGAGTGAATATACTACTATAGTAGATGCGATTTTTGGAGTCGGACTTGCAAGACCTGTGGAAGGACGGTATAAAGATCTTATCGAAAAGATGAATCAGGCGCATGCATGGAAAGTTGCTGTGGACATTCCGTCCGGAGTTGATGGAGATACGGGCAGAGAGCTTGGAATTGCATTTCGTGCAGATCTTACAGTGACTTTTGCCTACCGCAAACGCGGACTCTGTTTTTATCCGGGAAGGATGTACGCCGGCCGGACAGTTGTTGCAGATATCGGCATCTACGGGGCAGATCAGCCGGAAGACCGCACATGGCATCTGGAACAGACGGATCTTAAGCTGCTGCCGGAACGGGTTGTATACGGCAATAAGGGGACTTTTGGCAAAGTCCTTGTGGTGGCCGGAACGGAAGGCATGTGCGGCGCGGCATTTTTGTGCGCCTCGGCAGCGCTGGCGGGAGGCGCCGGCATGGTGAAGATCCAGACAGTGGAAGCCAATCGGATTCCGCTTCAGATCCTGCTGCCGGAAGCCATGGTCACCTGTGAGTTTACGGAAGAAGCCAACCGGAAATCCCTTGACTGGTGTGATGTTCTTGTCATCGGACCGGGACTTGGTGTTTCCGGCAGAAGCCGGGAGCGGGCGGAATGGTTTCTGAAAAATGCCGCAGAAGATCAAAAACCGGTGATTCTGGATGCGGATGGTCTGAATCTTCTGGCAATGCATCCGGAGTGGGAAGCCTGGCTTTCTGAGCGTGTGACGGTAACACCCCATCCGGGGGAAATGAGCAGGCTTTCCGGGATGAGCATTGACCAGATTCAGTGCCGCATGGCAGAAACGGCAGCCGGATATGCCGCACGGACCGGTGCTGTCTGCGTCCTAAAGGATGCATGCACAGTTGTGGCAGATAAAGAAGGACGAATGTATTTGAATCTTGCGGGGAATCCGGGAATGGCTACAGCAGGAAGCGGAGATGTGCTTTCCGGCGTTCTTGCAGCCGTTGCGTGCATGTATCTTCACAAAGAAGAGAAGACCCCGGATACCGGACTTCGGGCCGCACTTGGAGTTTATCTCCATGCACTTGGCGGGGATATGGCAGCAAAAGAAACCGGTACGCGGGGAATGACTGCACGGGACATTATCCGCATGATTCCAGAAACAATATAAAAACGTATAAGTGATACGTCGGAGGATGATTATGAAAAAATACAGCAGGGCAAAAGCAGTGGTGTCCCTGGATGCCATTGCTCACAATTTTCAGGAAATGAAGAAGAATATTGCAGAAGGAACGAAGATGATTGCCGTGATCAAAGCGGACGGCTATGGCCATGGTGCTGTTGCAGTTGCACATCTTGTTCAGGATTATGATTATATCTGGGGCTTTGCCACAGCAACTGCCGAGGAGGCGCTGCAGCTTCGAAAAGCAGGCGTGATAAAACCGGTATTGATTCTTGGCATTGTATTCAGAGAATCATTCGAAGATCTGATCAGGGAGGATATCCGCCCTGCGGTCTGTACCCTGGAGATGGCGGAAGAATTATCAGCTGAGGCTGTACGTCAGAAAAAAACGGTACATATTCATCTGGCACTGGATACCGGTATGACAAGAATCGGATTTGCGGATACTCCGCAGAGTGTGGAAATGATCAGAAAAATAGCATCCCTTCCGAATCTGCGGATTGAGGGAATGTTCACCCATTTTGCAAGGGCGGACGAATATGACAGAAGTCCTGCCATGGTGCAGCTTGACCGGTATCTGAAATTTGCAGATATGCTGGAAGAGGCAGGCGTGAAGATTCCGATCCGGCATTGTTCCAACAGTGCGGGTATCATACGTATACCGGAAGCAAATCTTAATATTGTCCGTGCCGGAATTACAATATATGGAATTTATCCTTCCTGTGAAGTGGAAAGGGATATTATAAAACTGGAGCCTGCGATGGAACTTAAAAGCCATATTACCTATGTCAAAGAAGTAGGGGCAGGAAATGCGGTAAGCTATGGAGGGACTTATGTAACGGATGGTATGACCAGGATCGCCACCATTCCGGTGGGATACGCAGATGGTTATCCGCGGCAGCTTTCCAATAAAGGCTGGGTGCTCATTCATGGCAAACGCGCCGGAATCCTGGGAAGAGTCTGTATGGACCAGTTTATGGTGGACGTGACAGAAATCCCCGAAGCAAAAGCAGGTGATGAGGTGACGCTGATCGGACGCGATGGAGAGGAAGTCATCACTATGGAAGAATTCGGGGATCTTTCCGGACGTTTTTCCTATGAATTTGCCTGCGAGATCAGTAAGCGGGTACCGAGAGTCTATATCAAAGACGGGAGAGAATGCGGAGAATTAACTTTTTTTGATTAAAATTAAACACTGCACATTACACATGTATACCGAAGAAGAATCTGGAAATACTAATTCTAGTACATTTGATTGGAAGCAGTTCTGAAAAGATGTGCCGGAACAAGGCAGAAGCCAAAGACAGAATCGGAGTGTGAATTGTGTGGTTATTAGAAGAGGAGATATTTTTTATGCGGATTTAAGACCGGTGGTGGGAAGTGAACAGGGTGGCATACGTCCTGTCCTGATCATACAGAATGATGTGGGCAACAAGCACAGCCCCACGGTTATCTGTGCCGCGATTACATCCAAAATGAATAAGGCAAAATTGCCGACACATATTGAAATTGACGCATCAGCATATGGAATCGAGAAAGACTCGGTGATTTTGCTGGAGCAGCTTCGTACCATCGATAAAAGGAGACTGAAAGACAAAGTCTGCCATCTGGATCAGAATATCCTGGATAAAGTGAATCATGCTTTGGAGATCAGTCTGGAATTATCTTTTTAGCTTACTGTGAACGGAGTGAACAGTACTTTTTAGTATCTTTTCAGGCGGTTCTTGACGAATGCCCGTGAAAGTGCTATATTTTATCAGTAACTATGCGGATTTTCTGCTGAATTATGCGGAATTTCCGAATCGAAATAACAGAAACCGGATCTGATTCCGGAACAGGCAAACAATTGGAGGATGAATTTAAGAACATATGGAAGATGGCAGTAGTTTGCCCTTATGGGGCGCAGTGATACTGTTGTTGCTGCTGGGATTGAATGGAATATTCTACGGATTTTCAGCAGCAGTGAAGAATCTCAGTGAGAGTGAAATACAGAAGCAGGCAATGGATGGAAATAAAAAGGCAATTCTGCTTAAGAAGATGCTTGACCATCCGGTTCAGTATGTAAATGCAATTCCGCTGATCGTGACTGCATCCGGAATTTCGATCGGCGCTTTTCTGGTACCGTGGATCACCCGGCTGTCCCGTCACTACATAGACAATGTCCCGGCTCTGGCACTGGTGCTGTTTCTCAGTGTGCTTTTGCTGGCTTCCTTTGGAATTCTTACATTCCGGAGAGTGGGAACATATTGTCCGGAGAAATTTGCTTTTCGTTACGTTGGCCTGGTAAATGCCATTGTATCCATTCTTTATCCGCTGACCATGTTTATTACCTGGATTGCGAAGCTGACAGCAGTTCCTTTTGGAGTGGAGCTGAATCAGAAAGAAGACGCAGTCACTGAGGAAGAAATTATTTCTATCGTGGATGAGGCCCATGAACAGGGTGTCATTGAAGAAAGCGAAGCGGAGATGATCCAGAATATCATCTATTTCAACGAAACAGAAGCAAAAGATGTTATGACCCACCGCAAAAATGTGGTTGCGTTCTGTCATGAGATTCTTTTGAAGGAAATGGTGGAACAGATGATGGAGGAGGGGATTTCCCGATATCCCGTATATGGAGAAGACCTGAATGATATTCTCGGTGTTGTCCATTACAAGGACGCCATGAAATTCATGACGAAGAACTCCTGGGCAAAATTCAAACCGCTCAAAGAGCTTCCGGGACTTATCCGTACAGCATCCTTTATCCCTGAAACGAGAGGGATCGGGGATCTGCTTCAGTCCATGCAGAGCAAGAAGATTCATATGGCGATTGTGGTTGACGAGTATGGTCAGACCGAAGGAATCGTCACTATGGAGGATATCGTGGAAGAGATTGTCGGAGAGATCATGGATGAGTACGATGATGAAGAGGTTACCATCCGTACTCAGATCGATAACAGCGTTATTATTGATGGACTTGCCTATCTTGAGGATGTGGAGGATGAACTGGATGTGGATTTCGGAGATGTGGAATTTGAGACACTGAACGGATATTTAACATCTATTCTTGGACATATCCCGACGGAGAAGGACCTGGACAAAGAGATTGTTGCAAACGGTTACCGCTTCAAAATCCTTTCGCTTGGCAATAAGACGATCGATAAGGTGCGGGCCGAAAAAATAAATGATAAAGAACCAAAAGGAGAAGAAGAAAAATGTCAGGACATTCAAAATTCGCAAACATAAAGCATAAGAAAGAGAAAAACGATGCCAAAAAAGGCAAGATTTTTACTGTCATCGGCCGTGAGATCGTTATGGCTGTCAAAGCCGGCGGCCCGGACCCGAACAACAACAGCAAGCTCCGTGATGTCATTGCCAAGGCAAAAGCAAACAATATGCCGAACGATACCATCGACCGCGGTATCAAAAAAGCAGCAGGTGCTGATTCCGCTGATTCTTATGAGAGAGCTACATATGAAGGATACGGCCCGAATGGTGTCGCTATTATCGTTGAGACTCTGACAGACAATAAGAACCGTACTGCAAGTAATGTAAGAAATGCTTTTACAAAAGGTTACGGCAGCATCGGTACTCAGGGATGCGTATCTTTCATGTTTGACCAGAAAGGCCAGATCATCATTGATAAAGAAGAATGCGAGATGGACGCGGACGAGCTGATGATGGTTGCCCTTGATGCCGGAGCGGAAGATTTTAGCGAGGAAGAAGACAGCTTCGAGGTTATCACTGATCCGGATGATTTCAGTGCTGTACGTGAGGCACTGGAAGCAGCAGGCGTACCGATGCTGGAAGCTCAGATCGCCATGGTTCCCCAGACCTATGTGGAACTGACTGACGAGAAAGATATCAAGAATCTGCAGAAAACTCTTGATCTGCTTGATGAAGACGATGATGTCACAGATGTATGGCACAACTGGGATGAATAAGCACCGGTGTGCACTCAGGCATAGAGATCTGATCATCTTCAGGCTGCAGAATAAGCATATTTATTTCTGAAGATGATTAAAATAACATAATTTGCAGATACTACCTCCAGGATCATATCTTGGAGGTATTTTTATGTTGATTAACAGCGAATATAATGACCAAAATGCAAATGACAGTACGGGTGATTCTCCTGATAAAAAGGAACAGTTAGACAGAGAAAATGCTCAGAATGAGCAGATCAGGGATATGGGGCAGGTTGTGCTGGACGGTAATTCCAGAAAGCACAGAGTAGAACTTCTGACCATTATCGGAGAAGTGGAAGGGCATGAATCCGCGCCATCTCAGAGTAAAACCACAAAATATGAGCATGTGCTTCCGAAGCTTGCCATGATCGAGGATGACGAAACAGTGGATGGTCTTCTGATACTTTTGAACACAGTGGGAGGGGATGTGGAAGCCGGACTGGCGATTGCGGAAATGATAGCATCACTCAGCATTCCCACGGTTTCCCTGGTGCTTGGAGGAGGCCACTCCATCGGAGTACCCATGGCGGTTTCCGCAGATTATTCCTTTGTGGTTCCCAGTGCTACGATGGTGATCCATCCGGTGCGTTCCAGCGGTATGTTCATCGGGGTAGCCCAGACCTACCGGAATATGGAAAAAATCCAGGACCGCATTACCACATTTATCTCCGCACATTCCCGTACAAGTCAGAAGCGTCTGGAGGAACTGATGCTGGATACTACGCAGCTTGTAAAAGATGTGGGCACGATGCTGGAAGGACGGGAAGCCGTGGAGGAAGGACTGATCGACGCAGTGGGAGGAGTGAAAGAAGCGCTTGCGAAACTATACGAACTGATTGACGATTATCACAATATGAAAGATCTTCGAAAATCAATTTCGGATAAAACTGCTAAAATTTCTCCCGGAAATTTGTAAAAATATATACTTTTTTATTTGAATGTCTGCTCTTTTGTGATATAATAAACGAGAATGAATATTTATGTTTATTATTATCTATACAGGAGGGACAATCATATGAGCAATACTTGCGAATGTCAGAACGGCGGAAACGCGGATTTCGCTGAATTGGCTCCGGTGCTTGAGAAATATGCAAAAGTACCTGGCAGC
>JALEHU010000004.1 GCA_022770365.1 Blautia sp.
GAGGAATAGAAAGGGGAAAGAATACATGGCAGAAACAACAAATACCACAGAAACATATCAGCCAATGACTTTCGATGCCATCAAACTTGGACTGGCGTCCCCTGAGAAGATCAGAGAGTGGTCAAGAGGCGAAGTTTTAAAACCTGAGACCATCAACTACCGTACCCTGAAACCCGAGAAGGACGGACTTTACTGCGAAAGAATTTTCGGGCCAAGCAAGGACTGGGAGTGTCATTGCGGTAAATATAAGAAAATTCGTTACAAAGGCGTTGTCTGCGACAGATGTGGTGTAGAAGTTACCAAGTCTTCTGTCCGCAGAGAGCGTATGGGACATATCGAGCTTGCAGCTCCGGTATCCCATATCTGGTATTTTAAAGGAATTCCGTCCCGTATGGGACTGATCCTTGACCTGTCTCCGAGAGTACTGGAGAAGGTTCTGTACTTTGCAAATTATATTGTCCTGGATCCTGCTGATTCCGGTCTGATGTACAAACAGATTCTGACCGAAAAAGAATATCAGGATGCGAGAGAAGCATACGGAAGCAAATTCCGTGTAGGCATGGGTGCAGAATCCATCAAAGAACTTCTGGAAGCAATTGATCTGGAAAAAGATGCGGCAGAACTGAAGAGCGAACTTCAGGATGCAACCGGTCAGAAACGTGCGAGAATCATCAAACGTCTGGAGGTTGTGGAATCTTTCCGTGAATCCGGTAACCGTCCGGAATGGATGATCCTGACCGTGATTCCGGTTATCCCGCCGGATCTTCGTCCGATGGTACAGCTGGATGGCGGACGTTTTGCCACCTCTGACCTGAATGATCTTTACAGAAGAATCATCAACCGTAATAACCGTCTGAAAAGACTTCTGGAGCTTGGCGCTCCTGATATCATTGTCCGCAACGAAAAACGTATGCTGCAGGAAGCTGTGGATGCGCTGATCGATAACGGACGCCGCGGCCGTCCTGTTACCGGCCCTGGCAACAGACCTTTGAAATCCCTGTCAGAACTGCTGAAAGGCAAGTCCGGACGTTTCCGTCAGAACCTGCTTGGTAAGCGTGTTGACTATTCCGGACGTTCCGTTATCGTCGTAGGACCGGAGCTGAAAATTTATCAGTGCGGTCTTCCGAAGGAAATGGCGATTGAGCTGTTCAAACCATTCGTTATGAAAGAACTGGTTGCCAACGGAACCTCCCACAATATCAAAAATGCCAAGAAGATGGTAGAAAAGCTTGAGCCGGCTGTATGGGATGTTCTGGAAGAAGTAATCAAAGAACATCCGGTTATGCTGAACCGTGCACCTACACTGCATCGTCTGGGTATCCAGGCGTTCGAGCCGATCCTTGTAGAAGGTAAGGCGATCAAGCTCCATCCGCTTGTTTGTACCGCATTTAACGCGGACTTCGACGGTGACCAGATGGCTGTTCACCTCCCGCTGTCCGTAGAAGCACAGGCAGAATGCCGCTTCCTTCTGCTTTCACCGAACAACCTGCTGAAACCTTCCGATGGTGGTCCTGTAGCCGTTCCTTCCCAGGATATGGTCCTTGGTATCTACTATCTGACTCAGGAAAGACCCGGCAACAAGGGTGAGGGCAAGTTCTTCAAGAGCGTGAACGAAGCCATTCTTGCATACGAAAACAAAGTGATTACTCTCCAGAGCAGAATTCTGGTACGCTGCACCAAGAAGATGCCCGACGGCACCGTACTGACCGGCAACGTGGAATCTACTCTCGGACGTTTCCTGTTCAACGAAATCCTTCCGCAGGATCTGGGCTTCGTAGACAGAAGCGTACCCGGCAATGAACTTCTTCTGGAAGTTGATTTCCTGGTAGGTAAGAAACAGCTGAAACAGATCCTTGAAAAAGTCATCAATACCCACGGAGCAACCAAGACTGCCGAGGTACTGGATGCTATCAAGTCCACAGGCTACAAATATTCCACACGCGCAGCCATGACCGTATCCATTTCCGATATGACCGTGCCGCCGCAGAAACCTGAGATGATCAAAAATGCACAGGATACTGTTGACCGCATCACCAAGAACTATAAACGAGGCCTTATTACAGAGGAAGAGCGTTACAAAGAAGTCGTAGATACATGGAAGAAGACGGATGATGAACTGACCCATGCCCTGCTGTCAGGACTGGATAAGTACAATAACATTTTCATGATGGCTGACTCCGGTGCCCGTGGTTCCGATAAGCAGATCAAACAGCTTGCCGGTATGCGTGGTCTGATGGCCGATACAACCGGTCACACCATCGAGCTTCCTATCAAATCCAACTTCCGTGAAGGTCTTGACGTACTGGAATACTTCATGTCCGCACACGGCGCACGTAAAGGTCTGTCCGATACCGCGCTCCGTACAGCAGACTCCGGTTACCTGACAAGACGTCTGGTAGACGTATCACAGGATCTGATCATTCGTGAGACAGACTGCTGTGAGACAAGAGATGAAATTGCCGGAATGTATGTACACCAGTTCTCAGACGGCAAAGAAGAAATCGAGAGCCTGCAGGAACGTATTACAGGAAGATATTCCTGCAATACCATCTATAACAAAGACGGTGAAGTTCTTGTAAAAGCCAACCATATGATCACGCCGAAGCGCGCAGCCCGCATTATGAAAGAGGGCGTCAGCGAAACAGGCGGTGCGATCGACAAAGTTAAGATCCGTACCATCCTTACCTGCCGGTGCAAAGTTGGTATCTGTGCGAAATGTTACGGTGCAAACATGGCAACCGGTGAACCGGTACAGGTTGGTGAATCTGTTGGTATTATCGCAGCACAGTCGATCGGTGAGCCAGGTACACAGCTTACCATGCGTACTTTCCATACCGGTGGTGTTGCCGGCGGCGATATTACACAGGGTCTTCCTCGTGTCGAGGAGCTTTTTGAGGCAAGAAAACCGAAAGGTCTTGCTATTATCACAGAGATCAAAGGTATTGTTACCATTAACGATACCAAGAAGAAGCGTGAGATCATTATTACAGACCAGGAGACAGGCGATTCCAAGACATACCTGATTCCATACGGTTCCCGTGTGAGGGTTCTGGACGGTCAGGTTCTGGAAGCCGGTGATGTTCTGACAGAAGGTAGCGTCAACCCGCATGATATCCTGAGAATCAAGGGAGTACGTGCAGTACAGGATTATATGATCCGTGAAGTACAGCGTGTATACCGTCTCCAGGGTGTTGAGATCAACGATAAGCATATCGAGGTCATCGTACGTCAGATGCTGAAGAAGATCCGCGTAGAGGAGAACGGGGATACGGAATTCCTTCCGGGAACTCTGGTAGATGTGCTTGAGTTTGAAGAAGTGAATGAGAATCTCGAAAAAGAAGGAAAGACCCCGGCTGAGGGCAAGCAGGTAATGCTTGGTATCACCAAAGCATCCCTGGCAACCAATTCCTTCCTGTCCGCTGCTTCCTTCCAGGAGACAACCAAGGTTCTGACAGAGGCTGCCATCAAGGGTAAAGTTGACCCGCTGATCGGTCTGAAAGAAAATGTCATCATTGGTAAGCTGATTCCGGCAGGTACCGGTATGAAGCGTTACAGTGAAATTGCACTGGATACCGGTGAAGAAGCGCAGCCGGAAGAAGCCGATGAAATGATGGATCTGGAAGATGATATTCAGGAAGAAATCATGATAGATGATGAAACTGAAGAAGAAATCGAAGAGGTTGAAACTGAAGAGGTTGAAACTTCCGAAGCAGAAGATATCATTTTACCTGAAGAAGAATAAAAAAATGAGAAGAAGTCTTTTGCCGTGTAAGCGGCGGAAGGCTTCTTTTTATTAAAGTCCCGGACAGCAGCCATTTCCTTTTACTATATAATAAAAGTCCCGGACAGCAGCCATTTTCTTTTGGCTTCCATTCATTAACAAAAGAGGGAATGAAGAGAAAAATACAGAGATGGCTACCATTTCTGATATAATTTGTTATAATATTCGGTAAGAGCAAATGCAGCTATGGAGAACAGCAGCAGGAAACAGGCACACGAATATTCAGGAACTGGATGTTCGGGGAAGGTGCAGAGGTGAAACTTATGGATAGGGAATTGCCGGTTTCTGTTTGGCCGGAATGGAAGATTATTGAGAAGATCGGTGAAGGATCTTTTGGAAAAGTATATAAAGCAAAGCGCATGGAACGAGACAAGGCGTTTTATTCCGCGATCAAGATTGTTTCGATTCCTTCTACACGCAGTGAACTGAAGAGCGTACAATCTGAACTTGGAAGTGACCAGTCTGTCAAAGAATATTTTCAGAATCTGGTGGAAGAATGTATCCAGGAAGTCAATATTATGGAAGATTTCCGCGGAAATTCTCATGTTGTGGCTGTAGAAGATTATAAAGTAGTGGAGTATCTGGATGATATCGGATGGGATATTTATATTCGCATGGAATATCTTACCGGCTTTCTGGAATACTGCGCAGGGAAGCAGCTCAGTGAGCGGGAAGTGATCCAGCTTGGCATAGACTTGTGTAAAGCCCTGGAATACTGCCGGAAGATGAATATCATTCATCGTGATATTAAACCGGAAAATATTTTTGTATCCAGATTCGGGGAATTTAAACTGGGAGATTTCGGGATCGCGCGTGAGCTGGAACGGTCTATGAGCTCTTTTTCCAAAAAAGGGACATATTCCTACATGGCGCCGGAGATGTACCGGGGCGAAAAGTATGATAACAGAGTTGACATCTATTCTCTTGGCATCATGCTGTATAAACTGCGCAATCATAACAGACTGCCGTTCCTGGATCTGGAGAAACAGCTGATTACATATCGGGACAAAGAAAATGCGCTCAACCGGAGAATGTCGGGTGAACAGCTTCCAAAGCCTGTGGATGCAGGGGATGAGCTGGCTGCTGTAATCCTGAAGGCATGTGCTTATGACTGCGATGAACGATACTCCTGCGCAGAGGAATTCAGAGAGGCGCTTGAAAGAGTGAAATTCCAGAAAGCGAAGCCGCCCGTACAGCAGAGGGATCCCCATGATGGGAATCGACTGGCTGAACAGAAGGCTTCGAATACGAAGCCTCAGATGAAAAGAAACCAGGATGGTTACCTGGAATTTTCGGAAGCTGCTAAAATAAAGCCTCTGGTAAATTCGTCCGGATCTAAAAATCCGCCGAAGAAAGCTTCCGTCAGAACATCAGAAGCTTCCGCCAGAGCATCAGAAGTTGCTGCCAGAACATCAGAAGCTTCCGGTCAGCAAAGAAAATCCACAGACAAAGTTCAGACTCCAGCCAGACGCAAAAAGAAGAAGCCGTCAGGCAATCTTCCGCTGGTGATCGCAGTGATCATTATGACTATTGCGGTTATTGTGATGACTGTGGTATTTTTCCGCGTTTTACTGGAAAATCGTAAAGCATCTGCCGGTGCGGAAGGCCCCGCAGGTCTTGTGGAGATGCTTGACAGTGACATAGCTGATGAGTCAGAAAAAGAAGGCCTTGCACAAGATCTCACTGTAATCCGGGAGCGTGTGACGGAAATCGTAAACGAGCTGGATACCTATCACTGGATCGGTACGGAAAAAGAAGGCAGGATCACTTATCTCAACAAAGTAGGAGAATTGCGAAAAATATTGATATACCCCAAATTATCCAAAGACGGGCTCTATGAAGAATACTATTTCTGGAACGGTCAGTTATTTTTTGCATACATCTGGGCAGATGATACGATTTCATCGGATCTTGACGAAGGAGAAATAAGGGCGGACTATTACTATTACAAAGATGGAGAGCTGATTCGCTGGATCGATGAGACAAATATGTGCCACGATTACGAAACAGACAGTGAAGAGTATCATACTCTCGGTGAGAAATACTGGAATCTTTCTCTGGAATATTCCAGGGGATTTGAATAGAATGGATGTGAGGGTAGAACATGGCTTATCAGTTGGAATATGCGTATACCAGTCATACTGGAAATGTACGCGCAAATAATGAAGATAATTTCTGGTGCTGCGGAGAGACCATGGGAGCCTTTAATCAGGGAACCGGAGGTATTCGCACAGGCAGAACCGCTCAGTCAGACTATCCGCTGTTTGCAGTTTTTGACGGTATGGGCGGAGAGAGCTGCGGAGAGATGGCAGCGTATCTTGCGGCAGATGCCTGCGGAAGGCACTATCGTGAAAACAGGAGCTCACTGAAGGAGCAGCCGGAGCAGTTTCTGGAGGATATCTGCAGAGATATGAACCGGGCGGTGTGCGAGTACAGTCAGGAAAACCGGATCAGAATCATGGGAACGACAACCGTCATGCTCACTGTGAGTGAGGGTGTTCTGTATGCCTGTAATGTAGGAGACAGCCGGCTTTATGAAGTGAAGAAACGTACCGGCAATACAGCCGGAGACTTTCAGCAGATTTCTACGGATCATGTGCTGCGGGGAGGTCCCTTTGGCAAGGCTCCGTTGACGCAGTATGTGGGAATCCCGGAAGATCATATGGGAATCGAGCCTTCTGTGCTGAAGCTGGAAATGCAGCCGGGCATGAGATATCTTCTCTGCTCGGATGGCGTGACGGACATGCTTTCGGATAAAGAATTGGAAGATATTCTTTCAAAAGAGATTCCGGTTCAGGAAGTGGTGGAAATGCTTCTTAACAGTTCGCTGGAAAGAGGGGGCAGAGACAACGTGACCATTATTCTGTGTGAGATTATAGAAGAAGACCACAGACCCCGCCTGCTGCGATGGTTTGAAAACAGGCACAAAAAGGAAACTTTACAAAAGACAGACAGATAATTTGTTGTTTGGGGAGATGATGGAATGAAGAATCGGATGCAGGATCTGGATTTTGAACAGACAGTGGCATTTGACAAAGTTCAGGATTATGAATTCACCAGGAGGGCGGCACAGCGGTTCCGGCAGGTGGTCAGTCTGGAGGATTTTGAAGACGAAGATGCGGATGTGATTTTTCACTACTTATATAAAGAAATGGAGCTGGTTTCTTTTGGTGATCATCTGAAACGGTATATCTATGAACGTGCCGGTCTGGAAGAGCCGTTCAGTGAGGTCCCAAAAGATGTTTACCGGGAAATTGTAGTGGAATCGTTTCATGAAA
The DNA here is from genome assembly GCA_022770365.1 of Blautia sp. Lineage (GTDB taxonomy): Bacteria > Bacillota > Clostridia > Lachnospirales > Lachnospiraceae > Blautia_A. The sequence continues at coordinate 7,060 of JALEHU010000004.1, forward strand.
CCTGCACGCCCAAATCCATGAAGCCTACCTCGGCGAAGCTATCCTCACTTGTCAATAACTGGCTGAGTCAGGCATCAGTGAAACGGGAAACAGTTTTTCTCCTTGGCTTCGGACTTCGTATGAGCGTGGAGGATGTATCGGATTTTCTTACCAGAGTCCTTCGGGAACAGGATTTTGATTTCCGAAATCCGGATGAAGTGATTTTCTGGTACTGTTACTGCAACCATTATGAATACTATAAAGCCCAGGAGTACCGTGAACGCTACGCCGGACTGGAACCGAAAAAAGATACCGGAGAGGCTGCTGCGATTTATGCAGGCGGGCTGAGCCTTGATACCGAAGAGAAACTGTTTGATTATCTTGCACATGTAAAAGCCGGAGCAGACGATCCCATGTCGGAGAAAAGCCAGGCATTTCAGGAATTTTTAAGGCTTCTTTATCATGCCAAAGAGATCATTGCTGCTATGTACCAGCAGGATGAAGAGGAAAAGAAGCGGGGGAAAGTGTGGACTGCAGAGGATATTTCTGCCTCTGATGTGGAAAAAGTCATCTGCAGCGGTATTCCGGTAAACAAAATGGGTAATCTTAAAAAGATGTCCGCCTCTATTCTTGCCAAACATTTCAGCCAGAAGCGTTTCAGCCGGCAGAGGATCAACAGTATTCTGAAGCATAATTTCCCGGTGGAGCGGTTTGACCTGATCACACTTGAGTTTTTCATTGTCTCTCAGGAGATGGCGGATGATGACCCTTACCAGAGATACCGTCATTTTCTGGAAGAGATCCAGGGAATTCTGGAAAAGTGCGGAATGAGTGAAATCTACATAGTCAATCCATACGAATGCTTTCTTCTCATGTGTCTCCTGACAGACTGCCCGCTTGCGGTATTCTCGGAGATCTGGGAAATGTCTTATGAGGAAGCGGAAGAAGAGTGACGGATTTTTCTGAACCGTAAGAGAATATGTGTAACGGAATGATTTTCTGAATAACAGAAACAGGCACCTGTATAATCCTCGATGTTTATATGCTATACAGCTGGGGACAATACAGGTGCCTGTTTTTGTTATTATGATTTGGAAAATCTTTTATTCGTTGTAATAACCGTAGATCAGCCGTGAGTTCATGGCAATGTTTTCCTGGGCGGAAATGGTATTGTTCAGGTTTTCGGACATGAAACATACTACAAGGTCAATGCCCTGAGGGGTGTCATAAATGATTCCGGCATCGTTTTCAACATCAGTAAGCTCACCGGTCTTGTTGGCAACGTGGACACCTTCCGGCAGATCGGCAGGAATCTTGTTGACGCGCTGCTGCTGTTTCAGCAGTGCAAACATGGCATCTGCATGAGACAGAGTGGAATCTGTGGAAATTCCCTTGTTAAGGTTGTAGATTTCTCTTAAAAATCTGCCGCAGTCTCTGACGGAAGTATAGTTATCGCCGTTTTCCTTACTGTGAAGGAGAAGACGGCCCATGGAAGTTTCTGTGTAGCCGTGGGCCTGACAGAAGTTGTTCACCATTTCCATACCATTGGCGTCGTCACCGCTTCCCAGCCAGTTGACCAGAGTGTTTGCCGCATCATTGTCGCTGACTGTGATCATTGCTTTCAGATTGGAATCCAGTGCATCCTTGCCGTAAGTATTGACCAGAGCCTCATAGTTTTCATAAACAGTTCCCATGATATAAAGTTTGATCAGGCTGGCTGCCTGCATGGGACCGCCGCCGATGATTCCCTCGGAACCTTTGTTCAGATTGCAGACGTAAACGGACCAGCTGCCGTTGTCCTGAGGAAGGAGAGGCTGTATCTGTACAAGAAGAGAATCCATGCTTTCGTCTGTGTTGTTGGTGAAAGTGGTATTTCCCTTTGACGGAGAGAGGGTTCCCTGTTCTTCGGTATCCTCTTCTTCCGGGATAGCAGGCTTCTGCGGACCCTGGACTTGACCGGACTGTGCAGATGTATTTTCTTTTTCGCTTTCTGCGGCTTCTTCCTCCTGAAGATTTTTTAATTCTTCGGCTTTCTGGCTCAGCGTGGATGCAGAGTCGGAAATATCAACGACGGTCTGCTGGAGCTGAGAGACTCTTGACTGCAGCGAGACCAGCCGGTTCAGTGACATAAAAGTCACCGCCCCCAGTGCAACCAGAGAAACGGAAAGCGCACCGATGATCACATATGGGACAGAGGAGCGCTTCTGTTTGTCCTGCTCCTGATCCTGCTCCGGAGCTGGCTCTGGCTCTGTGGTAAGGGTGTTTTCTGCTCCCGGGGAAACTGCTGTGGTATTGTCAGCAGCGGTGCGCTGGTCAGTTGGAACAGCTGGAGTATTGTCAGTAGTTTCTGGAATATCAGGAGAGTATATTTCCGTGGCAGCAGGTTTTTGCGTCATCTTCCGGGGGAAGTCAGGCACAGCATCGGTTGGATCATCGTCCAGGAAATCCTCCTCAGACAAGTCATCAAAATCTTCATCGAAGTTTTCCTGAAGCTCCTTCATGAAGTGATTTTCAAGGTCATCAATGAAATCATCATCGAGATCGTTGTCCAGAGTATTTCTGACTTCTTCTTCAAGAATATCTTCAAAATCTTCCAGTGCGTTATCAATATCAATGGTTTCTACATCGAAGTCGTCGTCATCTGCAAAAAACAGAGTTTTTTCATCCGGATCAAAAGCAGCTGCTCCGTCAGATATTCTGTTTTTTGCAGATTGGGGCGTTTTCTGATGTTTATTGTTTAATTTGGTATTTGTCATTCCAGAAAATCCTTTCTTAGTTTATAAATTCTATTATTGTTCAAAATATACATCGATTCCATTTGCAATTCCCTCAGCCATCACATCCTGAAAAGCTGCGTCACTCATCCGGGTGTCATCAGACTCATTTGTCATAAAGCCCATTTCAATGATTGTGACAGGAACGGTACTCCAGTTAATGCCTGTCATATTATCATAGTACTGAACTCCAAGGTTGTTAAAACCGGTTGCCTGGCAATAGCTGTCAAGAATGCATCGGGAAAGCTTTGCGGATTCTTCCGAAAGTTCCGGGATATAGGGATTATCGGGAGAGGGAGCCATGGTAAGTGCGCCGGAAGATGTATGACTGTCTTCCCCATTGGCATGAACGCGGACATAAATTTCTGCTCCCTGAGAAGCCACATATTCTGCCCGCTCCTTATTGCTGATAGCGGTATCATTGTCAGTGCGGGTCATGATCACCTGATAACCGCGGCTCTCCAGAATCGTTTTTAGTTTCAGAGAGATATCCAGATTCAGCTGATATTCCGGGAGTCCGGTATAGGAACCTTCCGTTCCGGTAGAAGCTTTGGCTTTCATTTCAGAAGAACCGGGACCAATCGGTTCGGTGTCGCTCATATCCAAATTGTAGCCCTGGTGGCCTGGATCTATTCCTATAACATGTCCGCTGTTTTCAAAAACACTGCCTTCTCCGGAGGAAAAAATATCTTCTTCGTCTTCCTGGTTAACAGTTATATTATCCTGAGAAAAGACAGAGGATTTTGTGGTTTCTGTATCCTCAGAGCCGGGAGCCCGTTCACGGGTTTCGGTTGTGCTGTTGGCACGTTTTTCCTGAAGTTCCTGTGCTGCCTGCTTTTCATCAACCGCATTTATATAGAAATCTGCGTTATCTTTCAGTTTCTGCTGTTCCTGAGAAATCTGGTCCATAACGCCATTCAGGTCATTTTCTGTGGAAACAATCCTTTGATACGTATTGAATCCAAAAAAGAAAAGAGAACCAATACATAACAATCCGGTAATGATAAGCAGAATAGAAATAAAGCCTGGTTTTTTATTCATGAAAAAATCCTTTCTATATTATAACTATACATATTATATACCATACTGCAGATGTGAATGTGTATTTCGCCTGTAACTGTTCAGTAATGCATAGCTGTGAAGAAACTGAACAGATACTTACGATCTTATTGTACTGGTTGTACTAGGGTTATTATAATGAAGCATCGCCAAAAATGCAATCCCTGTTCAGGAAGGAATGTAAATGTGTTTGTATTGGAGTTACTGTTCACAGGTTTTCTTAATGCAAGATAACCTGTGAACAGTAACTTGTATGCTAATAAATACCAAATAGGCCGGAATAGGGGCTTGAAATTTCCAATAGGGATAGAGTATACTTAAGGCGAAGAACATTTTGGAGAAAAGATGCGTTTCCTTACAGAGAGAAGCCTTACAGCGAGAAGCGCCGGAATGTTTTTTACATAATATAGTGCAGTGGTTATGTACAAGAAATAACTATTAACACTTTAGAGTGTGCCGGAAAGCTGTTCATATGTGGCAGTGAACAGCAACCTGAAAATTGATTCCTGTCAGAATCGTACCATAACAGAGCGGTCCGCCTGAGCCTGAATCGTTTTCGGACACGTTCTAAGTCTCTGCCGTTACCAAGGCGAGGGAGTTTGGATGGAAAACAATGTAAATGACAACAAGTTTCATATTAAAATGTTTGGCCGTTTTGAGATGACCTATCAGGGCAAAAACATTTCCTTTGGACGAAATACCTCAAGCAGAAGCGTGAGGCTTTTTCAGATCATACTGGCGTATCGCGGCCGCGGTATTTCCCGGCACGATCTTGCAGTGTGCCTGTATCAGAATGAAGAGGTCGCTAATGCAGCCAACAGCATTCGTGTAGCCCAGCATCGCTTTAAGAAGCAGCTGGAGAGCAGCGGCGTTCCCAGAACCATGATGGATTACTATGTCACAGATACGGAAGGATACTGCTGGAATGAGGAATTTCCTGCGGAAACAGACGTAGAGCTGTTCATGAACTATCTGGAAGAGGCAGCAGAGCTTACATCGGTTCCGGATAAGATACAGTGTCTTTATGAAGCGTTCAGGCTGTATCAGGGCGATTTTCTGGAAGAAGCAGGAGCGGAAGAATGGGCTGTTGTTTTTTCAGTATGGTATAAACGGATGTATGTTGATCTGACACAGGAACTGATTGATCTTCTCCGCGAAACCAGGGATTATGAAAGAATGCTGGAGGTCAGCAGACGTGCCAGCCAGCTTTATCCTTATGATGAATGGCAGGTATACGTTCTGGAGAGCTATCAGAAGATGGGCCTTACCAGAGAGGCCGGTCAGGTTTATAACGAAACCGTCCGCATGTACCGTGAGGAGCTTGACCTGGATGTACCGGAACACCTGACTGAGGTCTATAAACAGAGTATGACTCAGGATGCGCAGTCCGGCCTGATCGATGATATATGCAATAAACTGGAGGCATCTCTGAATTCCAGAGGCGGCGGAGCTGCATATCTGACATTTGCTAATTTTTCAGATACTTTCCGCCTTATGCTCCGTCTCACAGAGCGCAACGGACAGAACATGTGCCTGATGCTCTGCAAATTGAAGACTGAGTGTGCCGGTGAATATAATAAGAAAGACAGCGAACACCCCATGCAGATACTCAAAGATACCATTTGTGATACACTGCGAAGCGGTGACTGCTATACAGACTTTGATCAGGGTTATCTGATCCTTCTGATGGGGGCCGAGGAAGACAAGTGTGATCTAGTCTTCAACAGAATCGAGCGCAGCTTTAAGAACAGAAGAAGAAATAAAATATTGTGGGAATCGGAACTTACATACGATATCGTGCCGATCGAAAGCTTCCACCGGATCATATGATGGTCTGGGACGGGGGAGTTATGAAGCACGATACATGAGATACATTACGATAAATGTTGGAATGCAGGAGAAACTTATCATGGTTTTTCCTGCATTTTTTTGATGTCAGGAATTCAAATCTACACGGCTCCCACCGTTTCACAACATCACATGAAAAATGTGTGTTATGAAACGGGTTTTCTTTTCATATATTATATTCGGGCGCTGCATTACCGCCGCTACATAAAAAACAGAAAAAATATCAAAATTTTTTTCAAAAAAGTGCCAGATTACCGTTTGTGTAACGCTTTTTGTAATGCCTTGTTTAGTATAATGATTATATCAAATACATGAGATGAGAAAAACGAATTTACGCAAAGCGGATGAGGGGTGAATAAGGCAGTGCAGAAAAAATTGGAAACGGTCAGTAACAAACATGGCACATTCGTAGTCAAGATTTGCTACTGTGAAAATAATACATGGCAGGGTTATGTAGTATGGGCAGAAAAGAATAAAAAAGAATACTTCCGAAGCGCACTGGAGTTGATGAGACTGATCGACGATGCACTGTCAATGCCAACCCAGACAAATATAGAGAACAAGGAAGAAATCGCAAAAAAGGCATAACGGCATCAGATAGATGAATAGAGAAAGGAAGGATGAAGAGTCAATGGAATGGCGAAAAAAATTATCGACAATGACAGGGGTTTTTCTGGCACTGCTGACTCTGGGGCTGATCTGGACCGGACAGATGGAAGTCATGGCGGCACAGATCGAAACCGGAACCCTGATCGTCCAGCTGGATGAAATGGGAACACCGAGAGACAGTGTCGGATTTACCGCATACTATGTAGGAGGTCTGAACGACAACAGTGAGTGGAAACTCATCGACGGACTCCAGAGCACAGGAGTAGATCTGGACGGACTGGTTTACGCAGACGAATGGGATGCAGCAGCACTGAAGCTGGCACATGCTGCAGACTTCAGCAGGCTCACCGCTTCCACAGGACAGACCAATGCAGAAGGAACCATGACACTGGCAAACCTTCCGGCAGGAATGTATCTGGTAGTCCAGGACAGCGGGGCAGATACCTATGGAACCGTATCCCCGTTCCTTGCAGGGATCCCGTATCTGGAAAACGGTGAGTGGAAAACAGAACTGACCGCCCACCCGAAAGCAGAGCTTCCCACAGAAACAGATGACGGCAGGATCGAAGTCACCAAGAGGACCGGTTACCTTGATCCCGAACTTCTGGAAGTGATCGACCTGATCCCGGAGGACGCCGTTTACTATGTAGGAATCTTCCAGGACAAACAGGGAACAGTTCCATACGGAACCGATTACTTAAGAGAGATCGAACTGAAAGGAACCAGCGCCGGAACAGCAGTATTTGAAAACCTTCCGGCAGGAACCTATTACATATTTGAAACAGACAGTGACGGCAATGCATACACCGTGAATGAAATCCAGAGCCAGGATGAATATAAGTGGGTATGCCAGGTGGAGGACGGAAGCAGTCAGGAAGTAACACTGGACGGCAAGGCGGGTTCACCGGCAGGGACAGTCGGACTGTACAACTTATATTATGAACTTCCGAAAGCTTATTCCTATAACGGAAATATCACCATTACCAAGACGGTGACAGACGGTACGAACCAGATCACATCAGGTGAAACTTTCTACGCCG